>JANPGA010000271.1:0-10976 GCA_031423735.1 Bacteroidota bacterium
GTTGTAATTCTGAACAAAGTATCACTATTGAAAATAGTTTTGTATGTATTAATTCTAGTTGTAATAATTATTTAGGAACTACAAATCTTCATAGAAATATTTATGCTTGGAAAAGATCTTTTGCTATTTCACTATTTGCATTGCAAATAATGATCTCAATGGATGACTTTAGTATGAATAACAATGATGATAATTTTAATGTTATGAATCAAAAAACTTTAAAGTTGTCTCCTTTAAATTTAATAAATTTAAAGCATGAATTGGAGGTTCAAAATGTTTTATGTGCAAATGAAGTTTTTGCTCAAATGAAGCTTGAAACTGCCACACTAAGTTCAGCGTTATTGAGGAATACGAATAATCTTATGGGAATGCGTTATCCTCTAGGTAGACCCACTATTGCTATCGGTATCTTCATTCCTTCAAAAAATTTAATCATTTATGGAAACCAACAATCACTGAAGAAATATGTAAAATTCTCAAATTATTCTGTTTATAAATGTTGGCAAGATGCAATATCAGACTATAAATTATGGCAAGATCATAATTTCAAAGTAAAAGAGCGCTACCTTAATTATCTTGGTGAAGTTTATGCACAGGACAGTAATTATGTTGCAAAAATTAAAACTATGACAATTAGCAGTAATCAATAGTATGGTAAAAATTAATTACATTTATTTTTTATTTAAAGAGACAACTAATTCAAAATTATTGGTCTAGTTCTAATATAAATAAATTAGTAAATGAATAAGTATTTATGGTTTTTACTTCTAATAATCTTTGTTAAGCAGAGTTCATTTGCTCAAAATATTTTTCCAAATCCTGGCTTTGAAGATTATAATTTATGTCCTACTTATACTTCTCAAATAGATCGTTGTGTTGCATGGGATTCTGCATATGGGACTGCTGATTATTATAATTGTGGTTTTTATCTTCCATCCACCATTGGCGATTATGGGATACCTAAATTCGGTACTGGCGTTGTTGGATTTGTTTGTAAGCCTCCTTCAAATTTTTCACAAGGATATAGATTCTATGGAGAATCTTTTCAAGCAAAATTAAATGAAGTTTTAATACCAGGAGCTCAATATGAACTGAGTGCCCATTTACTATATAATTTAGTTACTCAACCACCACCGGCAGGCGACTGTTTCGACCTTGGGTTTTACTTTTTTAAAGATGGCAATTTCCCATCATTAGTATTAGGGGACTGTCCAAAAGTTTATCCGCAAGTTAAAATAGCAGGAAGTGCCATATCTGCAGGAGTTTATTCTAAGTATACACTAAATTTCACTTCAGATAGTTGTTTTGATCATGTAATGATTGGATTTTTTTGTAATGATAGTACTGAAACACCAAGTTGTAAAGTAACATCAAGTACATTTTATTTTGATATTGATGATGTTTCTTTAATTAAAATTTCAGATGCACCAGTTAGGGTTTCTGCATTTACTGCATCGCAACAAGTTATTTGTAGTGGTAGCTGTATTTCTTTTTTTGATACAACCTTTCAATCCTCCAATTCATACGAATGGATTTTTCCAGGAGGATCCCCTGGAACTTCTAATTTCAATAATCCGCAGCAGATATGTTATAATACAAGTGGTAACTTTGATGCAAAAATGATTACACATTACGAATGTTTTAGTGACACGGTTAAAAAGATGAATTATATTTTGGTCAAGGAGAATCCAACACTAAATATTACGGCAGATTCAACTCCTCAATGTTTTGGTGTTCCAGTAACTTTACTATCAAATTCAAACATATTAGTTACATGGAGTGATGGTAGTATTTCCGACAAACTCATTGTTAAAAAGGAGGGTATATATTCTGCAACAGCATCAAATAGTTGTGCAACAGTTTATGGCGAAATGGAAATTAAATTTATTGAATGTCCGTGTAGTGTTTTTTATCCTAATGCATATTCTCCAAATAACGATGGGAAAAATGACGCTTTTCAATTGGCTATTGATTGCGAAATACAGGATTTTCAAATTCGAATTTGGAATCGATGGGGCCAGGAAATATTTTCATCTAATGACCCTTATAAAAGTTGGAACGGTACTTATGAAGGTAAGATGTGTATGGATGGAGTTTATTGTATGACCTTACAATACAAAGCCTACTTTGGAAATAGATTAAAGTCGATATCACAAAGGTCAACTATTACCTTGTTGAGATAACAAAATTGTCCAAATCATAAAACAAGAACGGCTGCCTTTACTTAAGGCAGCCGTTCTTGAAATGTAATAACTATTATTTTACTAAGATATTTTCTTTAGGTAAATCTGAATTTTTAATTCTTGATTGTGCATCAACCGCCGCGATAGTAACCATGTTTACAATTTCACGAACACTAGATCCAAGTTGCAAAATATGAACTGGTTTTTTTAAGCCTAACAATACTGGACCAATTGCTTCAGCAGCACCTGTTGATTGAAGTAATTTATAAGCGATATTTCCAGAATCTAGATTAGGGAAAATTAATGTATTTGCTCCACCCTCAACTAAATTACTAAATGGAAAATTATCCTTTAATAATTGATTGTTAAAAGCAAAGTTTGCTTGTATTTCACCATCTACTAATAATTCAGGATTAGACGCATGCAATAAATCAACAGCTTTGCGCATCTTCATTGCACTTTCAGTATTGGATGATCCAAAATTTGAATAAGAAAGTAATGCAATTCGTGGAACAATATTAAATTGTTTAACCGCTTTTGCTGTTAGTAGTGCAATCTCTGCAATATCTTCAGCGGTAGGGTTAATATTAATGGTGGTATCTGCAAAAAATACAGGACCACTTTTAGTGATCATAATATACATGCCTGCTACTCTATGAACATCATCTTGAGTTCCAATAATCCTTAAAGCTGGTTTTATTGTTTCAGTATAATTTCTTGTTAAACCTGAAATCAATGCATCGGCTTGTCCGGTTTCAACCATCATTGCACCATAATAATTACGCTCTTGCATAATTTTACGTGATTCGTATTGAGTAAAACCACGACGCATTCTTTTTTCAAAAAACAGATCGCCAAATTCTAAAACCGATTGTGCTTCTTCGCGAGGATCAATTACTTTGATATCTTCTAAACGAAGATTGTGTTCTTCAATTAAATTAGCAATCTTTTTACGATTACCTAGTAAAATGGGGATAGCAATTCCTTCGTCGTTTACAATTTGTGCTGCCTTTAAAATTTTATAAGTATCTGCTTCAGCAAAAACTACTCTTTGAGGATTTTGCTTTGCTTTGCTTGTTATTACTCGTATTAATTTATTATCAAGACCTAATCGTTTTTTTAATTCATTTTCATAAGCATCCCAATTTGTAATTGGTTTTAATGCAACCCCTGAGGCTATTGCGGCTTTAGCTACAGCAGGAGCAACAATATGAATTAATCGTGGATCGAGTGGCTTAGGAATTATATACTCATTGCCAAAAACAATATTACGTTTGTTATAAGCCAAATTTACTATTTCTGGAACTGGTTCGCGTGCTAATTGTGCAATTGCATGTACTGCAGCAAGTTTCATAGCTTCGTTTATTTGGGTGGCTCGTACATCTAAAGCGCCACGAAAAATAAATGGGAACCCGATTACATTATTAACTTGATTTGGATAATCAGATCTTCCAGTAGCCATGATAATATCAGGACGGGCTGCAACTGCAACATCATACTTAATTTCAGGATCAGGATTTGCCATTGCAAAAACAATAGGATTTGGAGCAAGCCTCATCATATGTTCGGCATTTAAAATATTTCCTTTTGAAAGACCAATAAAAACATCTGCATTGTCCATTGCGTCTTCTAATGTTTGAAGATTACGAGTAGTAGCAAAGCGAATTTTATGTAAATCTAAATTCTCTCGGTCACTACGAATAACACCTGTGCTATCTACCATCACAATATTCTCCAACTTAGCTCCTAAGGAAACAAATAAGCTAGTACATGAAATTGCAGAAGCACCTGCTCCATTTACAACGATCCGAACTTCATCAATTTTTTTCCCAGCTATTTCTAATGCATTTATTAATGCAGCTCCAGTGATAATTGCTGTGCCGTGTTGATCATCATGCATCACAGGAATCTTCAACTCTTCTTTTAGTCGGCGTTCAATTTCAAAACATTCTGGAGCCTTAATATCTTCAAGGTTAATGCCGCCAAAAGTTGGAGAAATAGCCTTTACTGTTTTTATAAAATCTTCAACATTTGTTTGATCTACTTCAATATCGAATACATCGATATCAGCAAATATTTTAAAGAGTAAACCTTTCCCTTCCATTACTGGTTTCGAAGCTTCGGGGCCTATATTTCCTAAACCTAAAACAGCAGTCCCATTAGATATTACAGCAACTAAATTTCCTTTAGCGGTGTACTTATAAACTGCATCTGGATTTTTTTCAATTTCTAAACATGGTGCAGCAACTCCTGGTGAATATGCTAATGCTAAATCACGCTGAGAGCTTGTTGGTTTTGTTGGGATTACTTCTATTTTTCCTGGGCGACCTATTGAATGATAGTCGAGCGCTTCTTGATTAAAATCTGGCATACTACTTCACAATTATATTTGAGGGGTAAAGATACAAAATCCCCAAGGGCAATACTAGTAATACTTGCTATTTCAATTTAATGCATTGGTGATTACTCATTAAAAATCCATAAAAAAAGGGAAGATTATATCTTCCCTTTTTAATTAATATTAAATTAAAAATTAATTATGTCTAACAACAAGTTTAGATGTTGATTTAATTTTATTTCCACTCATGTAAGAAACAAGGTAAACTCCATTGTTTAGTTCTGCGGTAGACATTACAATTGTACCTCTTAATCCATTTACATCCATTGATTTTACAAATGATCCAAGCATATTAAATACTACTAATTTATCTCCAATTTCATTTGCTTGTAAATTGTAAGAAAATAATGCGAATCCATCAGCTGGGTTTCTTAATGATTTTGAAATTCCAAAATCTTCTTTGTTTTCTGCAATACTCGTTGCTCCAAAAGCAAAATTTAAATCTACACCAATTGAGTCAACAGGGTTGTTTTGATCAAGAATTCTGTAATGTAAAGATGTTGTTCCAGAAAAACCATGCGGATCAACTGTTGCTTTTAAATCTTCACCTCTGCCAGCACTCATTGTAATTTGTGAACCTACTGTTGAAGCTGTGTTTTGTGGATAACACGATAACCCAAAGCAAAAAGTTTCAGTATGTCCTGGAACTTTATATCCAATGTATCGCTCAATGATAATATCAACCGTTGAAGGAAGAAGATTGTCAACCGTTACATGTGAATTTATTTCATAAATATTTGTAGGCTCATATATGGTTGTACTATAATTCGAAATAGCAAAAGTTTGTGCGTTTCCTTTAGATCCTAAAAATAATGCAACTGTAATAATTGTTAATTGTAGAAGTTTTTTCATTTTGATAAGTAAATTTTAATGCGATAGTTTGTTGTTTTGTGATGTAAAGATAACGAAAAAATTGAATCATATTTCACGTAAGTAATTTCTTTTGCCTGCAAATCTCAAAATATTTGGTAAAATGACGATTCAAGTACAAATACCCTTTTTAAAGAGCCATTATTTGGGACAAAAAAAATTGTAATGTATTGTATTGTAATAATTTAAAATGTTTTTATAATTAAGAAATAATTGACGAAAAATTGTAAAATTAAGCTTTAGGTATGTTCTCAAAATATGGACTAGTTACATTTATTATACATAATACATTGATTTATAATGGATGATCCACTAAATTTGACTTAAGCAAACTTTTAGGGCTGTTAATCGTTGACAATCAATTTATAATACCTTTTCCTGTGAGCTTTTATTTGGATTCTGTTAAGTTTTTGGAATTGGTTATCCCAAAATTTGTTTTGATTTTTCCTAAGGTTTAGTTCCTTGAAATTTTAAATTACTAAATGCATTTGTTCCAGAAAAATAATTAACTTTAATTTACCGTTCATAAAAGAAGCCGTATTATTGCTGCTCAATTAAAATACTTAAGCATGAAAAAAATAATAATAGTTGCATTGATAATGTTTAGCGGTTTTATCGCACAATGTCAAATTGCAACAGTTAATTCTGATATTGTTTCAACTAATTTGAAATCACTAGATGGGAAAACAATTAATTCTTCAACATTTAATAACGATGGAAAGCCCTTTATTATTGATTTTTGGGCTACCTGGTGTAAGCCTTGCGTAGCTGAGTTAAATGCAATCGCAGAAAATTATTCAGACTGGAAAACAGAAACTGGAGTAAAAGTAATTGCAATTTCAATTGATGATTCAAGAACGATGGCTTCCGTAGCTCCATTTGTTGCTGGGAAAAATTGGGATTATGAAGTGTATTTAGATCCTAATAGTGATTTCAGAAGAGCAATGAATGTAAACAATGTTCCACATACCTTTTTGTTTGATGGAAAAGGAAAAATCGTTTCTCAACATAATACTTATGCTCCAGGTGATGAAGAGCAGTTATATGAAGAAATAAAAAAACTTACAGGCAAATAAACCAATTTGTTTTTGTGAGATTCAATAATTTGATTTCTGATTTTATTATTATTCATTAAATAAAAATATAGCTTATTATGCGTTTACTTTTAAAAAATATCTTGCCTTTATTATTAATTGTTTTTGTTTTTAACTCGTTTATTAAAGTAAGTGCTCAGCAGCCTACTAGTAGTTCTAACTTTTCTGGAAATTTTGAAATAAATGCTCAAACTTATACCTCCGATTCAGCAATTGAAGCCCCTAATGTTTCTGAAAAAATTCTATCCAATGGTTACCTAAACTTAAATTATAGTTATAATAATTTTGCTGCTGGAATCCGTTATGAGGCATATCAAAATCCTCTACTAGGTTTTGATGCAGGTTATAAAGGAAGCGGAATTGCGTATCGATTTGCTAGTTTCACAAATGATAATTTAACTATTACAGCAGGAAATTTTTATGAGCAATTTGGGAACGGTTTAATATTACGAACCTATGAACAAAAAGCTTTGGGAATTGATAATGCCTTAGATGGTTTAAGAGTGGTTTATGCTCCAATAAAAGGAGTAACAATAAAAGGATTTATTGGAGAGCAAAAAGTTTATTTCGTTAAAGGAAGTGGACTGGTTCGTGGGATCGATGGAGATTTTCAATTAAATGATTTCATCCCTGGATGGGATTTGAAAAAACTTAAAATTGCTTTAGGCGGAAGTTTTGTAAGCAAATACGAAAAGGACAATATCGCTTCTCGCATCTTGCCTGAAAATGTTGGTGCAACTGCAGGAAGAATAGGTCTTATTTATAATAAGTTTTCTTTTGATGCTGAAGTTGCCTATAAAATAAACGATCCATCCTTTGATAATAAATACATTTACAAACCGGGTGAAGCAATTTATTTAAATGGAACTTATTCAAAAAAAGGTTTAGGAATAAAAATTACTAGTAAATGGATTGATAATATGAGTTTTCGATCCGAACGTGGAGCAAGTTTAAATAACTTAGCAATTAATTATTTGCCTGCAATTAGTAAACAATATACTTATCGTTTAAGCACTCTCTATCCATATGCAACTCAGGCAAGTGGTGAAGCTGGTTTTTCAGGTGAAGTTTATTATACTTTAAAACCAAATTCAAAACTAGGTGGACATTATGGGACAACCATTAGTATAAATGCATCTTCCGTGAGAGATATAGGAAGAACTCCTCCAAGTAATGATACCTTAGGTTATGAATCCAAAATTTATTCAATAGGGAATGATGTATTTTATCAAGATTTTAGTCTTGAAGTTACAAAGAAAATAACCAAAACATGGAAACTTATTGCAACCTACATTTATCAAGTATATGATAAAAATAAAATCGAAGGAAAAACCGATTTTCAGCAAGTTACTGCTCATATTGGTGTGATTGATTTAACAAAAAAAATAACTACCAATAAAAGTTTGCGTTTCGAAATTCAACATTTACAAACTGAACAAGACAAAAAAAATTGGGCAATGGCATTGCTAGAATTTACAATTGCTCCTCATTGGTCAATCAGTACCTTTGATGAATGGAACTATGGCAATGAAGACAGTCATAAACAATTTCATTTTTATAATTTCGGATTATCTTATTCTAAAAATTCTACTACCTTAGGATGTAGTTATGCTCGTCAACGCGGAGGCTTATTATGTGTAGGTGGTGTATGTCGTCAAGTGTATGCTAGTAATGGATTTAATATAAATGTAACAAGTAGATTCTAATAGTATAGAATATTCTTTCAAGTAATATAAATATAAAACGTTAATGAAAAAAATTATTTTAATCGTGTTCTCAGCAATTGCAATTTTTTTTAATAGTTGTGATAAAATTGATGGACCTTATGGAGTAAGTAGTGGACCAGTTGATACTGTAAGTCAGGATTCTGCAGTTCGTAGAGTTTTATTGGAAGAATATACCGGACATACTTGCGTTGCTTGCCCACTTGCACATGCTGAAGCACTTCGTTTGCAAAATGAGTTTGGCGATCGAATAGTTGTTATGTCAATTCATTCTGGTGATTTCGCTAAACCAAAAGTTACCCCAAATAATTCTTTTAACTACGATTTTCGTACAACCACTGGGAATGACATTTCAACAGGATCAAATATTTTAAACGGAGGAGTTACGCTTGTTCCTTTTCCAAAAGGGGTAATTAATAGATCTCCAAATAGTGTTGGAAATTCTATTTTAGATTGGGGGAATTGGGAAACTGCAATCACTGAAGATTTAGCAGCTCCTGCCGATGCTTCATTAAAGATCACTAATACCTTTAATGCATCTGACAGTACAATAACTAGCAAAGTAGATATTAAAGCGATTAATGCGCTTACTGACCCTGTGAGCATTAGTTTGTATGTAGTAGAAGATAGTATAGTGAATTGGCAAAAAAATGGCGCATCTGATGTACAGTTTTATACTCATCGCCATGTTTTAAGAGGATCTTTAAATGGCAGTTTTGGTACTCTTCAAGGTACAATGACAGCTGGACAAACAATATCAAAAACGTATAGTGCTAAATTTATGCGTCCAGAAATGAAAATTAATCAAGTTTATATTTACGCTGTACTTGTTAATGATAACACAAAAAAAGTAATACAAGTAGAAGAGAAGAAACTTAATTAATTCATATCATTAATCGGAATCAAAGCCAGATAAATTTTATCTGGCTTTTTTATTTTTGGTAATTAACAAAGTGTTGTTAATTGTTAAACGTTTACAAATAGGAGACCACTTAAGGAGCATTTACTTTTGCTAAATATTAATTCGTTTTTTATAACACAAACGGTTAAAATTAATTTTAAATGTATTGGATCGAAGTTACAATTTCTTTATATCACTATAAAATATCTTTAAATATGAAGGTGTAATTCACCAATTGTTATTATTTGGCCTTAACGCTAATAAGCTAAGAAGGAACAGCAATCAACTGCGTAGATGTTGAAAATTTAAAATAAATCTTAAAAAATAAAATCATGAAAAAAAACATCCTTTTTATAGTGCTAACTTTATTTATAGCAACATCTGTAACACTAGCGAAATCAAAATCAGTAGCATCAACAAAAAATTTCAATAAACCAATCCAAGTCCATATTAATTTTATTGTTGCAAGTAGAAGGAGTGATTGTAATTCTGGTATTGGAATTTGCCATGGAAGTGCAGAAATTAAAGAACTTGGAAGAGTTTCAAATGGAACAAATTGTGGCGCATTTATATATTATGAAAATGGCATCTTAACAATGGAATTATTGGAAAACGAAATGGATGATAGACTAATTTACGAATTAAGTCAAACTAAATTTTTCCCAATTGATATGCTTGAAGGATTTAATCCATTAATCCTAAAATCTATTAATGCGCCTCAAGGCTCATCTGTACAATTAGGGATATATCCAATTACAAAAACTGAATTAGGCTATCGAATTTTATTTAAAATGAAATAATTTATTTCTATCAATACTAAATTTAAATTCTAATAATTACTTAACCTAAAAAAATCATGAAAAAAAATATACTTTTATTAATTGTTATCCTATTTGCATCCTTAGCTGATTCATTTTCGAATGGTAATAATTCTACTTTAGAATTATTACAAAATAGATCAATACAAATAGGAGTTAAATTTTCGGTATCAACACCAAAATCAGGTTGTGAGAAATTCCCAGGAATTTGTAAAATGACAGGCGAAATAACTGTGCGCCATAGCTTACCAGTTGGTTTAAATTGCCATGGAAACGCATCTTATGAAAATGGAAAATTATCAATCGAAGTTTTATATTCAGATATGAGTGATGAACTTCAAACTAATTTTGAAAAAATAGCTTACTTCCCAATTGATGAACCATTATTACTGGATCCAATTCTACTTAAATCGCTAGGCGCTCCTCAAAACTCATCTATTCAAGTTGGACGATCACTTATTATTAAAGATGGTGAAAAAATTAAACTGACATTAATATTAAAATAAATATCTATTTATATTTTAATGCAGTTTGATTCCTTCATCAAAGTAGTCTAACATAAATCGTTTAATAATTATGAAAAAAAAGTTACCATTTATATTATTAATTTTAGTTTCAATGTTTGGATTCAATGCTAACGCAAATACTAAAATTAAAACTAATTCAGAATTGAGAATACCTAAAATCCATGTTATTGTAGACTGTAATCGCCCTGATAAATGTCATAGATTTGGTGGCATTTGTGGGATGGAGCCAATTTTGGAAAATGGACGAGAACAATTAAGTTATCCTAGAGCAGAAGCGTATGGTACGTATGAAAATGGAGTACTAATTTTGGAAATAATGGAAAATGAAATGTCAGAGCAGTTGTATAATGAGTTTAATAAAAGCGGAGTTTTTACTATTGAAACTCCGTTTATACTAGCCTCGGAAATTTCAAAAAAACTTATAGCTCCTGAAAACACTGTTTTACAACCTGGAAACTATC
>JANPGA010000272.1:0-4070 GCA_031423735.1 Bacteroidota bacterium
ATGCGCTGGTCGAATGCCTGGATGTTTGCAGGTCTAACTGAATTTCTCACCTCTTTTCCAGAATCGAAAAAATAGATGCGCGACTTCACCCTATTGATTTATCAAAAACTTATTGAGACCGTTATTGCTTCAGGTTATTCAGCAATAGCCTACGAAGACTTTATTACAAATAAAAATCAAAATACTAAATTATATATTTTAAGGCATGATGTTGACGACCTACCCTATAATTCTGTAAAAATAGCAATCATTGAAAATTCATTAGGTGCGCGAGGAACTTATTATTTCAGAAAAGTAACTCAAAGTGATGTTCCTGATGCAATCGAAAAAATCGCGAAATTAGGTCATGAAATTGGCTACCACTATGAGGATCTAGCTATGTGCAATGGCAACTTTGAAAAAGCTTTTGAACAGTATCAACGAAATTTAGAATACTTTCGTAGGTATTATCCAGTTACTACTATTTGCATGCATGGCAGCCCAATGTCAAAATGGGATAATAGATTAATTTGGAATAAATATAACTACAAAACAGCGGGTATAATTGCCGAACCATATTTTGATACAGACTTCAACAAAGTACTATACATAACCGATACATCAAGAAAATGGAATAATAGTGGATCAAGCATTCGAGATAAAGTTGAAGGATTACAAGTAAATATAAAATCAACAAATAATTTAATCGAGTTTATTCAAGATAAAACTTTAAGCAACCAAGTAATGCAAAACATCCATCCTCAAAGGTGGACCAACGATTATTTAAGCTGGACTAAAGAATTACTATTTCAAAATGCGAAAAACGTTATTAAGAGAATCATCATTAAGAAGTAATTAAGATGCTTATAAAAAAAGAACGGATACCGGTATTGCACATTGCACTAATAGGATTTCTTCCTTCATTTCTGAAAAAATTTATTTACAGATTGAAAGGATATACCATAGGCAAAAACGTGTCTATTAATTTAGGTGCTGTTATTATTGGAAAAAAAGTTGACATTGCAAATGGAGTAAAAATAGGTTTCTTAACAATAATTCGTGGTAAAGAAATAACTATAAAACGATATGTAAAAATTGGTTCTATGTCCGTAATTGATACTGAGAAAATATTTATTGATGAAGATGCACGGATAAATGAACAAGTATACATTGGAGGAATGAAAACACCTCAGTCATCTTTACATTTAGGAAAACGAGCTATTATTATGCAAATGAGTTACCTCAACCCTACTCTACCCATTACTATTGGTGATGACTCTGGAATTGGGGGGCATTGTTTGTTTTTCACTCATGGTTCTTGGAACAATCAACTTGAAGGATTTCCTGTAAAATTTGCACCAATTACATTAGGAAAAAAAGTATGGCTTCCCTGGAGAGTTTTTGTAATGCCAGGAATAACGATAGGAGACGAAGTTGTTATTGGGGCGAATTCTTTAATAACAACAGATATTCCATCTAATAGTCTTGCTGCAGGAAATCCAGCTAAAATTCTTAAACAGGATTATCCAAAACGACCCTCACAAGAACAAAAATTTTCAATGTTAGATGTAATCTTTAAAGATTTTTTTGAATTCATAACCTATAATGGCTTTGTACTTGAAACAACAAAAACAAATAGTGGATTTGAATCAAGTTTAACTAAAGATGGACAAGTCTCTTCATTAATATATACAACTAACAATTCAATTGATAAATCAAGATCGAATAACGACCAAGTAATTATATTATTTGAAACTGATGAAAAAACAATGCATAATTTATTGAAATCAGGTTACAAAATGGTACTTTCAATAAATAACACCATGAGGTTAGGAACATCAAACGTTGGTGAAGAAATTACTACGTTTTTATCTCGTTATGGCATGCGTTTTACACGACTTGATTAAAAATATAATCGTATTGTAAATTAATTTTACTGCAATAATAAAACATGAAAGTATTATTTTACCTAGGACATCCTGCACATTACCACCTTTTCAAGCACAGTATAAAAGCGCTTGGTAATGATCGTTCTGTTGTCCTAATAAAATCAAAGGATGTTTTAGAAAAATTATTGCAGGAAGAAAATATTACCTATCATAATGTAGATGGAACATCATCTAAAATAATTGGCAAATCAACATTTGATATTGCATTAAATTTTGGCAAACGATTAATTAGAATAGCGAAAATTATTCGAAAACATAAGCCTTACATTCTTGCAGGAAGTGCAGCTGAACTTGCAGTACTTGGAAGGATTTTCAGGATTCCTTCTGCTATTTTTTTTGAAGACGACTTTGAAAAAGTTGCTTCATTCGCAAAAATTGCTGGCCCATCTGCTACACACTTAGTTTGCCCAGATTGTTGCAGTGCATGGAAATGGAACTATAAAAAAATTGGATACAATAGTTATCATGAATTGGCCTATTTGCATCCAGAAAATTTTACTCCTGATATTAAAAAAGTTGAAAGTATTTTTGACTTATTCACAAAAAATTTCATCATTCGCTTTTCTGAATTAGGTGCTTATCATGATGTTGGTAAAGCTGGGATCACGGATGAAATGGCACTTGAATTAATTAAAAGGTTAGAAAAACATGGAAAAGTTTTAATTACTTCTGAACGCTCTCTTCCTCCACAATTTGAGCCTTATAGAATTGCAATACGTGCAACAGATATTCATCATGCTTTATTTTATGCTGATATGTTTATTGGTGATAGTCAAACTATGACTGCCGAATCAGCCGTTCTTGGAACACCTGCTTTAAGATTTAACGACTTTGTTGGAGAATTAAGCTATTTAGAAAATCTTGAAAATCCTTATGGATTAACATATGGATTTAAAACTAATAATTCCAAAGGATTATTTTTGAAACTAGAGGAACTACTTAAAGATTCAAATTTAAAATCAACTTGGAAAATTCGTAAAGAAAAAATGCTTTCCGAAAAAATTAATTTCGCAAATTACATGACCAACTTTCTCGTTAACTATAAACGATAAATGTTCTATAAGAATCCAATAAAAATTATGCTTTAACCAAAAATAATTCTTTCAGTTTTTCAACGCAATAATCTAATTCTTCCTTTGTATTGTATCGGCTAAATGAAAAACGAATGGCTGGTCGATCAGGACTTGATTTAATGCCATTTAAAACATGTGAGCCAACATTTGTTCCAGATGTGCAAGCACTTCCTGCTGAGCAAGCAATACCCGCTATATCCAAATTAAACAATAACATTTCTGAAATATCTGTTGGAGGAAAGGATACATTTAGTACAGTATACAAACTATTTTCACTCACATCACCATTAAATTCAATTCCTGGAATTTCATTAACTAAACGATCACGCATATACGTTTTCAATCCTTTTATATATTCTAAATCATGATCAATGTTTTCATAGGCAATCTCTAAAGCTTTCGCGAGTCCAACTATCCCATAAACATTTTCAGTTCCTCCACGCATATTTCTTTCTTGAGCACCACCTGTAATAAATGGTTTTATTTTTATGCGACTATTGATGTATAAAAATCCAACTCCTTTGGGACCATGAAACTTATGTGCAGCACATGTAATAAAATCAATTGGCAATGTAGAAAGATCATGTTCAAAATGACCCATTGTTTGAACAGTATCTGAATGGAAAATTGCGTCATACTTTTTGCAAATTTCACCTACCTGTTGAAGAGGTATTAACATTCCAATTTCATTATTAGCATGCATCAATGAAACTAAAGTGCGATCATTTTCTTTTAATAGTCGCTCAAGATCTGCTAAATCAATGTGGCCTTGTGTATCCACTTTTACTAAACTTAATTTTATCTCTCCACGATGAGCAAGATCTTCTAAAGTATGCAAAACTGCATGATGCTCTAGTGGTGAAGTTATAGCGTGTTTGATCCCTATATCATGAATACTACATCGAAGTGCCATATTATTTGCTTCTGTACCTCCTGATGTAAAATTTTTTTGAGCTGGTTTAGTCTTTATTAAATTAGCTACCTTTTTTCGAGCAGCTTCAAGAGCAGAACGCACTTCTCTTCCATAAGCATGAATTGATGAAGGATTACCAAATTGATTACGCATCAT
>JANPGA010000273.1:0-2243 GCA_031423735.1 Bacteroidota bacterium
AAGTGTTCAAAAATAGAATTAGTAAAATTTTACCCTAGCAATCTGGGATATGAATAAAACCTTAGTACTTCTTTGCGCAATTATAGTGTCGGGCATAACGCTGATGACCTCTTGTAGCAAGGATCCTAAAAAGCTGGATTAGAGTACATGCCTGATATGTACCGTTCACCATCGTATGAAGTGTATTCTCCGAATCCACTTTTAAAAGATAGTATGAGCATGCAACATCCTGTTGATGGAACGATTCCACGTGATTATGTATTCTTTGATTATCCGAATACTCCTGAAGGTTATGCGGCATCAAGTATTGATGTGAAGAATCCATTAGCAATAACGGATGAAAATGCTGCTGAAGGAAAACGTTTATATGAGATATTTTGTGTTCATTGTCATGGATCAAAAGGACAAGGCGATGGAAGTATTGTTGCACTTGGCAAGTTTCCACCACCACCATCTTATTCAAAAGGTAATTCATCACGTGGAGGATTAATGAAAGATCTTACAGATGGTAAAATTTATCACACTATAACTTACGGTTTGAATCTTATGGGTCAGCATGCCTCTCAGTTAAATCCTACAGAGCGTTGGAAAGTAGTTCAATATATTCATCAATTACAACATGATGGAGAAACTACTACAACTTCAACAGATAGTACTAAAGTAACAACAGATCCTACCAAGGCGACAGCCATGGCTAAATAACCTATTACCTACCACGATTTATTAAATAATGGGACATCATTCACACGATATAGAGGTAACGAGCACTGCGCCTTACGAGTTTAAGAGCAGAAACCGCATGATAGCAGGTACAATGATTATCATCGGTATAATTGCTATCGCTGCTCAGTTTGCAACACATCACGAACAAACTTGGGCAAACCTGCTCATGAATAACTTTATGTTTCTAGCCTTTGGTTTAGGAGCTACTTTCTTTCTAGCCTTGCAATATGTTGCAGAGGTAGGTTGGAGTACAGTTATTAAACGACCTCTTGAGGCATTAGGTCAAATAATTCCTGTTGCAGGAGTTATTATGATTCTAATAATTTTCTTCGGGGGTAATCATCTTTATCATTGGATGGATGCTGGAATTACAGATCCTAAAGCTGCTAATTATGATAAAATTATTGCAGGTAAAAGTGCTTACCTCAATGCACCTTTCTTTTGGGTGAGAGTAGTTTTGTATTTTGTGATATGGACTTACGGAGCAAAAAAATTACGTGCAAGTTCATTGTTAATGGATCAAGGTGATTCAACAGCAGTATGGAAAAAAACACGTCGTTTCGCTTGTGGATTCCTTGTATTATTTGCCGTAACAGAATCAACAATGTCATGGGATTTTATCATGTCGATTGAGCCACATTGGTATAGTACGTTATTTGGATGGTACACATTCGCAGGTTTGTTTATCACTAGTCTAGTTGGATTAGCATTCACTGTTACTTATTTAAAATCTAAAGGATATTTACAAGAAGTTACCGAGCATCATTTACATGATATGGGTAAATTCATTTTTGCATTTAGCATTTTCTGGACCTACTTATGGTTCTGCCAATTCATGTTAATATGGTATGCTAACCTTCCAGAAGAAGTTACTTATTTCATGCTTCGTCAAGATCATTATCGTGGTCTTTGGTTAGGATCTTTCTTTATCAATTTCCTTTGTCCGTTTATTATATTGATGTCACGTGATGCAAAAAGAAAAGCTCGTTTAGTTATGGGGATGTGTATCTTATTGTTTATCGGCCATTGGTTTGATACCTTTATCATGGTGGTGCCAGGTGCTATGGTAACTGCATCTCATCATGCTAGTGAAGGTGCTGGTCATGAAATGTTATATGGACAAATTACTTGGATGGAAATCGGTACAACAATTGGCTTCCTTGGATTATTAATATATCTAGTTCAACATTATCTAAGTAAAGCACCATTAGTAATTAAGAATGATCCGTTGATGGAAGAAAGTCTTCATCACGCTATCTAATTTAAATTAAATAAAAATCAGAATTCTTCAACATAAATCTTGACATGAATCTCTTGCTAATCATTATTATCGTTTTTAGTGTTCTCGTATTAGTACGACTTGCGAATGTTGCTCAGTTGGCAGCAAAGTTGTCGGGAGAAAGCGAAGAAGCTGAACAGGACAAAGACAACAAAATAAATGCAATCGGAATGTTAATCTTCCTTTGGGTAGGATTAATATTGATGGCTTACATGATTGTAAGATATAAATCTTTTATGCT
>JANPGA010000274.1:0-11963 GCA_031423735.1 Bacteroidota bacterium
ACGGCTCCTCCAAATTTGCAATATGATTTATTTTAAGGGGCTTACTTTGAGATTTCTGACAAATGCTAAACGTAACTGACTAACAATCTATTGATTGCTAGTCAAGAAAACACCCTATGGGGTTTTGTCGGACAACAGTGATTTATTATCTAATCTGAAATAAACTAAAACCCTTTGAATTAAGAATTCAGTTGTTTTTTTACATTAAAAGATTGAAGCTAATAATATTTTGTATATTTGAATAATAGATTATAGGAAGATGAATGTGATTTTCTTTCATCTAATCGTTCGGTTTGTTTTCAATTTTAATGGCATTTAAGAAGGAGAAACATTAATTTGTATTCTCATTTAATTTATAAAATCTCATCTAAAAACAAAAAGCCATGCACACAATTCAACTATTGAGTACGATGAAGTCGGAACATGAAAACTGGCAAAATCGAATTAAATTTTATAAAGAAGAAATCAATCAATTTAATGGAAATTTAAATAATGTGGTTAAGCTTCCTATTGAGTCAACACTTATGCCACATGTTGAACATTTTCAAAATCAATTTATAAGGCAAAAAGAAGTTTTAGACATAATCCGTCATGATTTTAAACAACATGAAAATCTAATAGAAGGTATTGCTTCGGAAAAGCTTAATGAGCCAACAGAAGGAATTCAGAAAATTCATTCCGTGCAAAGAGAAAAATTAGATCAGTTTGAAAAAATATTCCATGAATTGCGCAATGAATTCAATGTTTTTTTAAATACAGCTGATACTAGACGTGCACTTTAAACAAGGCAAAACATCGAAATTAACATTCCCATTATTAAAGTTTCTTCTATAACGAAACTTAAGGTGTCAGGAATAACTTTAGTGGGTGATGATTTTTTAGTTGCTGTTGAATTCACAACTAGGTGATTTGAATTTTTATAAGTTTTCATTTGATCGAAACAATTAATTATTTGTTTCTGAAAATTAATATAATGCAATAATCTGATGCATTAAAAAAAGTTGAAAGCATACAGATGTAAGATATTTATAAAAAGTAATTGAAAAAACATTTTAAATTGAGGATTTTTTTAATGATAATTATTGATATTAATATTTGAAGTACAAGTTGCTGTTTCTTCTTTTTGATTATTGGAACAAATTATCACCATTTTATGATTGGCATACTTTTCAATCATTTGCTTGTACCATTTTACTCCTTCATTATCAAGATTGGAAGTTGGCTCATCTAAAAACAAAACAGGAACATCTGCAGTAATTGCAAGAGTAAGTTTTAGTCTTTGTTTCATTCCGGAAGAAAAGTATTTCACAGGTTTGTCAATTTCTTTCGATAACTGTGCAATTTCTGAAATGTATTCAGTACTTAAATTATTTTGGAAACTTTTAAATGCATTAAAAAAAACAATATTCTCTTTTACTGTTAAATCTTCAGGTAAATCGATATAAGGTGCTCCACAAGAGATGTATGAATACCAATCTTTCGCTTCTATAGTTTTATTATCTACTTCATAAACAATCGATCCTTCAGTAGGAGAAAGGTAGGCAGTAAGTAACTGTAGAAAAGTAGATTTTCCAGAACCATTATAACCAGTTACAGAAAGATGATTGTTGTTGTTTAGCTCAAGTTCAATACCTTTGAAAATCCATTTTTCATCAAATTGTTTTCCAATGGAATTTAGTTTTATGCGTATCATTAATAAACCTATTCTTGTTGAATTGCATTAAATCCTCGCATAATTCCTCTTTCTGCAGACCTTATAAAAGCAAGAATTCTGTCACGATGAGGAGATGTAGCTGTTTCTTGTTCAACAATTCCTAATGCCTTATTTACTGTGTATCCTTGCTGATAAATTATTCTATAAATTTCTTGAATTTCGGTTACACTTTCTTGAGTATATCCTCTTCTGCGAAGTCCAACCGAATTAATTCCAGCATACGAAAGTGGTTCTCTAGCTGCTTTAACAAATGGTGGGACATCCTTACGCACTCCAGTTTGACCTGCAATAAAACTATGTGGCCCAATCCTAACAAACTGAGAAACTCCTACATATCCTTCTAAAATAGCCCAGTCTTCAATGGTTACATGTCCTGCTAAATTAACTGAATTTGCAAGAATAACATTATCTCCAATAACACAATCATGTGCAACATGAACATAGGCCATTAAGAGGCAGTTTGATCCAACTTTTGTTTTTCCTAATGCGTTAGTTCCTTTGTTAATTGTTACAAATTCACGAACCGTAGTATTGTCTCCAATTTCTGTTACAGTTTTTTCACCTTCATATTTGAGATCTTGTGGAACAGCAGAAATAACGGCACCAGGAAAAATTTTACAGTTTTTGCCAATACGTGCTCCGTTAAAAATTGTAACATTTGAACCAATCCATGTTCCTTCACCTATTTCTACATCTTCATGAATTGTAGTAAATGCATCAATGATAACGTTTGAACCTATTTTAGAATTTGGATGTATGTCGTTCATTTTTTCTTTCATGATTAGCTTTTCTTAACAATTTGTGCTAACATTTCAGATTCCATTACAATTTTATCTCCTACAATAGCTTCACCACGCATATGACAAATTCCTCTTCGAATAGGAGTAATTAATTTCAAATTGAAGATCACTGTATCTCCTGGGATTACTTTTTGTTTAAAACGAGCATCGGATATTTTCATGAAATAAGTCCAATAGTTTTCAGGATCAGGTACTGTATTTAAAACTAATATTCCTCCGGCTTGTGCCATTGCTTCAATTAATAATACACCCGGCATTACTGGGTTTCCAGGAAAATGTCCTTGAAAAAACCATTCGTTTATTGTTACATTTTTTAATCCTACAACGTGAGTATCACTCAATTCAAGAATCTTGTCAATTAATAAAAACGGTGCTCGATGTGGCAACATGGTTGTGATTTTATTTATATCACAAACTGGTGTCGCATTAATATCAAATTGAGGAATTTTAACTTTATCTCTTTTAATAAGAGCTTTCACTTTTTTTGCAAACTCAACATTGGCTGCATGTCCTGGACGAGCTGCCAGTATATGGCCTTGGATATATTGTCCAACAAGAGCAAAATCACCTACAATATCAAGTAATTTATGACGAGCAGGTTCATTTTGGAAATGTAATTTAACGTTATTTAAAATTCCTTTTTCTTGAATTTGAACATTTGGTTTATTGAAAAGTTGAGCTAATTCATCGAGTTTTTCTTGTGATATGGAACGATCAACAACTACAATTGCATTATTTAAATCACCGCCTTTTATTAGGTTGTGTTTTACTAACATTTCTAATTCGTGGAGGAAAACGAAAGTTCGGCAAGTAGAAAAATCGTCTTTAAATTCTTTTATATTATGTAATTGGGCATGTTGTGTTCCTAATACCGGACTATTATAGTCTACCATTACAGTAATTCGATAATCAGGGCTTGGAACCAAAAGCATTTCTACATTTCTTGAAGGTTCTTCATAGGATAAGTTTTCTTCAATAACATAAACATTACGGTTTGCGTTTTGAGTAACAATTCCACCTTCTAATATTGCATCTATAAAAAGTTTTGAACTCCCGTCCATTATAGGCACTTCAGGCCCATCTATTTCAATAATAACATTATCGATTTCTAATCCGATTAAAGCTGCTAGCGCATGCTCTGTTGTGCTAATACGTGCACCGTTTTGTTCTAAAGTAGTTCCACGAGAAGTGTCAACAACATTGTCGGCATCAACGTTAATGATGGGTTTGCCTGGTAAATCGATTCGTTGAAATTTAAACCAATGGTTTTCGGGAGCAGGTTTAAAGGTAAGTGTAGCTTTTACACCTGTGTGTAATCCAACACCAGAAACGGTAACAGGATTTCGAAGAGTAGTTTGTTTTTGCGTCATACTTTATTTTCGTGACGTAATTATTTCGCTTAAATTATCAATCATTTTTTGCATTTCGGAAATTTTATTTTCTAGTTCTGGAAGTTTTCGAAAAACCACATAAGTACGTTTAAATTCACCAATATTAAAGGCAGGTGACCCTTGAACGACAGAATCATTTTTGGTAATGCTATTGCCAATTCCAGATTGAGCAGCAATTTTAACTCCATCCGCAATGGTAATATGACCAACAATACCAACTTGGCCACCTATCATACAATTAGAACCAATTTTAGTTGATCCTGCAACACCCGATTGAGCAGCAATAACAGTATTCTCTCCAATCTCAACATTATGACCGATTTGAATAAGATTATCAAGTTTAACTCCTTTATGGATGATAGTAGAACCTAAAGTCGCTCTATCAATAGTGGTATTCGCTCCTATATCAACAAAGTCTTTGATGATTACATTTCCTATCTGTGAAATTTTATCATTTGTGCCATTATTTAATTTAAATCCAAAACCATCAGCACCGATAATAGCTCCACCATGGATCGTACAACCTTTCCCAATAATGCAATCAGAATAAATTCTTACTCCAGGAAAAAGGACCGTATCGTCTCCAACTTCGCAATTGTCATCAATGAAGACATTTGGATAAATTTTTACGCGATCTCCAATTTTTGAATTTTTGCCTACATATGCGAAAGATCCAATATAAACCTCCTTGCCATAGGTTGCAGTAGGATCTATAAAAGACATTTCTTCAATTCCTGATTTGTTACGTTTAATTGTATTGTAAATTTCCAACAATTTAGCAAAAGCGAGGTATGAATTTTCAACCTTAATTAGTGTTGAACTTATTGGTTTTTCGGGTACAAAATCATTATTTACGATTACAATAGAAGCCTTAGTTTCGTAAATAAAAGGGGTGTAAACAGGATTTGCAAGAAAAGACAAAGAACCAGAGATTCCTTCTTCAATTTTTGATAAACGACATACTGTAATAGTTGGATCTCCTATAATAGTACCTAGTAATAACTCAGAAATTTGGTGTGCAGTGAATTCCATGACTTTTGCAAAGGTAACAATTAACACTTTGCACAAAAGTTATGAAGGGTTTATTGAATCAAAATTCTATCCTATTAATTCAGGCATTAGGCACATAAAGTGTTTTTTTACTGGAGAAGAAAGCAAAACCACGTCCAATTGGTCGCTTGCGGCGGTCAATTCAATTAGGTCGCCATTTCGGTATTGGATATGGATTTGTTCTTCAAGAGGATCATATGCGCTATTGCTAATAGAGCCCTTAAATGCAAAAAAGTGAGCATCTTCTTGTGTAACACTAAATATTTCCTCAGCCTTTTCTAGGTAGGGCTTCAATGCTGTGATAGGAAAAGGATCTTTTTGAAGTTTTATTTTATAGAGGTTTCTATTTACCAATCCATCACAAAGTCTTGATAAAACCTTGTCGGGGTGATTTACCCAAACTTTTATAGCGGAATAAATATCGTAATCGTCAAGTAATGCAAAATCAGCTAATAACGATTTTTCAGAAATGAAATCTTGTTGCTTGAAGTCATTTACTAGAAATAATTGAAGTATTGGGGAGGCGAAAAGTTCGTATCCTTTAAGAGTTAAATCTTTAGCTCTTAATAGGATATTTACAAGTAATTGTTCAGATGAAAGGACGGTTTTGTGAAGATATACTTGCCAATACATAAGTCGACGGGCAATTATGAATTTTTCGACCGAATACACGCCTTTTTCTTCGATTACGAGACGATCTTCAAAAACATCGAGCATTTTAATAATTCGTTGAGCCCCAATTTTGCCTTCTAAAACACCAGTATAAAAACTATCTCTGTTTAGATAGTCCAATCGGTCCATGTCTAACTGAGAAGAGACTAATTGATGGAGAAAATGTTTTGGGTATTCATTTTTAAAGATTTTTATTGCGGTAGATAACTGATCATTAAATTCCAAATTCAATCTTTCCATATAAAGAATTGATAGCTGTTCGTGAGTTATCCCTGTTACAATACTATGCTCTAACGCATGAGAAAAAGGACTATGGCCAATATCGTGTAATAAAATAGCAATTTGAGTTGCAAGTGCCTCTTCTTCAGTTATTTCATGACCTTTTGATCGTAAGGTTTCTATTGCCTGCCCCATTAAGTGCAACGCGCCTAATGCATGATGGAAACGAGTATGAAGAGCTCCTGGATAAACCATGTGCGTAAGTCCCAGCTGTCGAATACGTCTAAGACGTTGAAACCATGGATGTTCGATCAAATCAAAAATCAAAGGGTGTGGTATTGTAATAAAACCATACACAGGATCGTTAAATATTTTCTTTTTATTCTGTTTCAAAAATTTAGATGATATATTGTGAATTAAAGTTTCTGTAAAAATGATTAGGAACGAATTTATTGCAAATATCGTAAACTAGAATTTAATTAATTGATATGCTTAAGAAATTACCTTTGCGTATTAAAATTAGTTGATTTAGTAAAATTCGATAAAATTAAATTGTTAAGCAAAAAAAGCAAAAATTAAATATGGATAAAATATCAATATTATGGGCTGATGACGAGATCGATTTATTAAAGCCCCATGTCTTGTTTTTAACTAGCAAAGGATACGAAGTTACAACTGCAACAAACGGTCGTGATGCGCTTGATTTGGTTCAAAAAATAGAATATGATATTATATTTTTAGATGAGAATATGCCAGGATTAAGTGGGCTTGAAACCTTAACTCAAATTAAAAATATTAGGTCAACAGTTCCTGTGGTAATGATTACGAAGAGTGAAGCAGAAGAAATAATGGAACAAGCGATAGGATCAAAAATTGCAGATTATTTAATTAAGCCAGTAAATCCAAATCAGATTTTATTGTCGATCAAAAAAAATCTAGACAACAAGCGATTAATAAGTGAAAAAACCAACCAGAATTACCAGCAAGAATTTAGACAGATTGGACTTACCTTAGGTGACAAATTGAGTTGGGATGAATGGGTGGATGTTTATAAAAAACTTGTATACTGGGAAATTGAATTAGAGAAGTCGCAAGATTTGGGCATGTATGATATCTTAACAATGCAAAAAAGTGAAGCGAATAAGCAGTTTAGTAAATTTGTTGAGAATAACTATTTGAGTTGGTTGAAAAATCCTGAACAAGCACCTTTATTATCTCATCAACTGATGCGTAAAAAGGTTTTTCCGATAGTTGATCAATCAGAGGATCCTGTATTTTTTATGTTGATTGATAATTTGAGATATGATCAATGGAAGGTAATACAGCCTATTTTACTAGAGTTATTTAAAACAGTTGAAGAAGATACTTATTGTAGTATTTTGCCAACAGCAACTCAGTATGCTAGGAATTCAATTTTTGCAGGGATGATGCCTTCTGAAATCGAAAAACGTTTTCCTAATTTATGGTCGAATGATGATGAAGAAGGTGGAAAGAATTTGCATGAGGAAGAGTTTCTCGCAGATCAGTTACAACGATTACGTAAGACCTATAAATTCTCATATACAAAAGTTACGAATATTGAAGGCGGTAAAAATTTAGTTGAGCATATTCCGAATTTATTTCAAAACAAACTCAACGTAATCGTTTATAATTTTGTGGATATGTTGTCGCATGCTCGTACAGATATGCAAGTAATACGTGAATTGGTTGAAGACGAAAAAGCGTATCGTTCAATTACTAAATCATGGCTTGAGCATTCCCCTCTTTTAGATGCATTAAAAAGAATTGCAGAGAAACCTTGTAAGTTAATCATTACAACCGACCATGGAACAATAAGAGTTAAAGAGGCATCTAAGCTCGTAGGAGATAGAAATACAAATACAAATTTGAGGTATAAGCAAGGGAAAAATTTGAATTATGAAAAAAAGGATGTGCTTGAGATTAAAAACCCAGCTGACGCCTTTCTTCCTCGTAATAATGTTAGTTCAGCTTATGTTTTTGTGAAAGGTGACAAGTTTTTTGCCTATCCTAATAATTTTAATTATTACGTAAACTTCTATAAAGATACCTTTCAACATGGCGGAATATCTACTGAAGAAATGATTATACCTTTTATGACATTACAAAGTAAAGGATGAAAAGTAGTTGGACTGTAAAAAATCTAAACGAGTTAAGTGAGGTTGCTTCAGAATTATTAAAAAATTTTTGTTTAACAAAAGTATTTTGTTTGCATGGTGAAATGGCAGCTGGCAAAACGACTTTTATAAAAGAATTGTGTAAATGTTTAGGTGTAAAGAATGGGGTTAGCAGTCCTACTTTTTCGTTGGTTAACGAGTATGTTGGAAATGATGGCCAAATAATTTATCATTTTGACTTTTATCGAATTAAAAATGAGGAAGAAGCCTTTGATTTAGGATATGAAGAGTATATTTACTCCGGAAATTATTGTTTTATTGAATGGCCAGAGAGAATTGAAAATTTGTTAAATATGCCAAAAGCAGATATTTTTATCACCCTCGAATCAACCACACGTCAAATAACGTGCAACTATGAGTAAACAAATATCAGGAATGAGTGCCCTTGCACAACAAGGTGTCATGATGCCACAAGAAAGTGTTCTTGAAGTTAGCAAATTAAAGCAAGAACTTTTTATTGGGATCCCCAAAGAAATATCATTTCAAGAAAACCGAATTCCTTTGGTTCCTGAGTCGGTTGCAGTTTTAGTAAATAATGGACATAAAATTTATATTGAAACAGGAGCTGGAAATAATGCAAACTTTACTGATTCGGATTATAGTGAAGCTGGTGCTCAAATTGTTTACAATGCGGAGCAAGTTTACGCAGCCGATTTAATTTTAAAAGTAGCACCTCCTTCTTTTGAAGAGTTATCATTTTTTAAAGATAAGCAATCGTTGATGTCAATTTTGCAAATAGCGATGCAACCAGAAGGTTACATACAAAAATTGAGTTCTAAAAAAGTAACTGCTCTGGCATTTGAATATCTTAGAGATGAGACTTCTGTTTATCCAGTAATTCAAGCAATGAGTGAAATTGTTGGAGGAACATCAATCCTTATAGCCTCTGAGTTGTTAAGCAATACAGCGGGTGGGAAAGGAGAGTTATTAGGAGGAGTTCCTGGGATTCCGCCCACAGAAGTTGTAATTTTAGGTGCAGGAACTGTTGGTGAATATGCAGCTAGGGCTGCAATAGGGTTGGGTGCAAGTGTTAAAGTGTTTGATAATTCAATTTACAAATTACGTCGTTTACAAAAAAACCTAGGTAGTCAAGTTTATACATCTACTTTAAATCCATCTGTTCTATTAAAGGCATTAAAAAATTGTGATGTGGCAATCGGGGCAATAATTGGAAAGGAAGGAAGATCGCCAATAGTTGTTGGTGAAGAAATGGTAAGTGAGATGAGATTTGGTTCAGTAATTATTGATGTGAGTATTGATCAGGGAGGATGTTTTGAAACTTCAGAAGTTACAAATCATTCGAATCCTGTTTTTAGAAAATATGGTGTAATTCATTATTGCGTACCCAATATTGCGAGTAGAGTTGCTAGAACAGCTTCTTATGCATTAAGTAATATTTTTACTTCTATATTAATTAATATGGGAGAAGAAGGAGGGATGGATGCATTGCTTTGGCAAGATGAACATGTGCGAAGTGCTGCCTATTTGTATCGAGGTACTGTCACCAATAGATATGTTGCTGATTTATGTAAAATACCTTTTCGTGATTTAAATTTATTAATGGCAACAAGAATTTAAGTTCAAATAGGTTGATTAAGTTTTAATTAGTTTTAGTTAGATTTATATAGTTTTAGTGTATTATATAGTTTTAATTAAGAAGCCCTGAAGTAGAATGCTATGCAATCACTTCAAGGCTTCTTCTTTTTGATTAATAATTATTCAACATTAATTCGAATTTGTTCTGTGTGATCACCGATTTTAAAGTGAAGGACATAGATTCCACTAGCTAACCCAGATACATTCATTTCAACTTGGTTGTTTCCAGAAGTAGCCATATTTGTTTCAGAAGAAATTATTCGACCAGTTGCATCCATTAAGTTTAGAGTATACAAACGTACAGTATAATTTTGATCTGGTTCGTTATTGAATACTACATTTAATTTGTCAGAAACTGGGTTTGGATAAGCAATTAGGTTTAATGATTTCGTTTCTTCGCCAATACGTGGACAGTTAGTAGATGAAATGGCACTTAAGATACGTGTGCTTGAAGTTCCACAAGCATTTGATGCATTCACAGTAATCATTTGACTTGTTACAGGAACAGTTGATTTAACAGTAAGTGTTTTAGTTCCTTGTCCAGAAACAATTATTAACCCTCTTGTTGCAGTCCAAGTATAATTATTTGCTCCAGTTATCGTTGGAATGCTGAATATAGAATTCACAGTATTACATATTGATGTAGATCCGCTAATTGGAGACGGGAACGCAGGTGCGCTAATCACTGTTAATGATCTTGCTGATCCCGCACCGCAATTGTTAATTGCCGCCACAGTGATGCTTCCTCCTACAAATGAAGGATTAAAGTCTACAACAATGGATGTTCCAGTATTGGATCCTTGAATGGTAACTCCAGCAGGAACTGTCCAAATGTAACTTGTTGCACCAGATGTTGGTGAAGTAATTGTATAAGGCACGTTTGACATTGAACAAACACCAAATGTTAATCCTATTATTGGAGTAGGAGCTGGAAGTATATTTGTTGTAACAAGTCTTGTTCTTACTGAACT
The DNA here is from genome assembly GCA_031423735.1 of Bacteroidota bacterium. GTDB lineage: Bacteria > Bacteroidota > Bacteroidia > AKYH767-A > OLB10 > JANXSD01. Next base: position 10,609 of record JANPGA010000274.1, read on the forward strand.
TGTTCCGCAACCATTAGTGGAGGATACACTTACAATTCCACCGGTAAATCCTGCATTATATTTTACATTAATAATATTTGAATTTGCAGAACCAAGTATCGTTGCACCTGTTGGAATTGTCCAAATATAACTACTAGCCCTTGCAACAATTGAAATAGAATACGTAGCGATATCTCCATTACAAGCCTTATCAGGACCTGAGATTGAACCAGGAGTTACAGGCGCTGAAGACTGTACTGATATCGGTAATGAACTTGGGATTCCACCGCCACAGGCATTGCTATTATTTGCTTGAACAGTAATTGAACCTCCAATACCATTATGAACTGCTAATGTTGTGAAGTTTACATTTATAGAGTTAGTTCCTTGTCCGCTAATAATATTTACACCAGAAGGTACCGACCATGTATATGTTGTAGCACCAGAAACTGGAGCGATACTATAAGTTGTAAAGTATCCAGGAGTTGTTGGGTTACATAGTACAGCAAGTCCGGATATAGTTCCAGGATTTGATGGAAGTGATGTGAAATTAATGATTAATTGATCGACACCAGGAGTACAAGGTAATACAGCATTAGTTGTTAAAGTTAATGTTATAGAACCAGCGACATAATCAGCAGGAGAAGGAACATAAGTTGCATTTAGCGCAGCAGCTGATGGCGAGAATGTACCTGAACCATTTGATGACCAAGTAGCGTTTGTTGCAGATCCAGAGATCGTACCACTTAAAGTTACTGTTGATCCAACACAAACAGTTTGATCGTTTCCTGCTAATGCTACAGGAGCATTAATGCATATACATCCCTCGTCAATTGTTCCATTACAGTTGTTGTCGATACCGTCACCACATATCTCTGGGTTGCTTGGGAATGCAGAAGCAGAGGCGTCGTTACAATCAGTATTGTTTGTTACATATCCACTTGGCGCACCATTACAAGAAGAGATAGTTACTAATGGGTTACCATAAGTATCACCATCTGCGTCAGCAAAATAAATTATACTGTTATTGATTGTTAAGATTAACGTTTGAACATCAGTACAACCCGCAGCATTTAATCCAGTAACAGAGTATGTTCCAGAAGTAGTGTACGTCACATTGTTCGCAGACCAAGTATAAGAATCACAAGCAGTGATACTCACAGATGATGATGTTGAATTGTTTATTGTTAAAACAAGAGTTTGAACATCTGTACAACCTGCAGCATTCAATCCAGTAACAGAGTATGTTCCAGAAGCAGTGTAGGTCACATTGTTTGCAGACCAAGTGTACGAATCACATGCAGTGATACTCACACTAGATGAAGTTGAATTATTGATTGTTAAAACTAATGTTTGAACATCCGTACAACCCGCAG
>JANPGA010000275.1:0-8401 GCA_031423735.1 Bacteroidota bacterium
AATGGATTTACTGGTCCTACGCAAACAGTTCCAGTAGGAACTTATATAGTAACTGTTTCGGATGGTACTTGCTCAGGTACTGATACTATTGAAGTGAAAGCAGCATTTCAACCTACCGCTGCATTTACATGGAGTGGTTCTTGTGTTTTCGGACCAATTCAATTTAATGATCAAAGTACTACTGCTGGAGGAATTGCAAGTTGGCAATGGAATTTTGGTGATGGATCAGGTTCTAATCTTCAAAACCCTTCACATAACTTTAGTCCAGCTGGAACCTATCAGGTTTCTTTAATTATAACAAACATATTTGGATGTGTTGATACCATAATTCAATCTGTTACAATTACACCACCTCCAGTTCCGTCTTTTACGGTAAGTACTGCTTGTGCTGGAAGTGCTGCGCAATTTACGAATACAAGTGTTCCTTCTGGAACAACATGGAATTGGACGTTTAGCAACGGATCTGTTTCTTCATTAGAAAATCCACTGATAGTATTCGCAACTCCTGGAACTTACACAGGTACATTAATAGTTTCAGATGGAATTGGTTGTTCAGATACTATTACTCAATCAATCGTTATAAATCCTGTTCCAGTAGTTAATTTCACAAACAGTTTAACTTCTTGTCAAAATAGTTCAGTAACATTTACAAATACATCTACTGGTGGTGTTACTTATTTTTGGACTTTTGGAGATGGCGATTCATCCTTACTTCAAAATCCAACACATGTATATTTATCAAGTGGAAATTATAACGTTACACTGATTGGCACTAACGCCGCTGGATGTGCTGATACTATCGTAAAATCAATACTTGTAAATGCACCTCCTTTTGCGGATGCTGGTCCTGATAAAATAATTTGTTTGGGTGGTAGCGTAACACTTTCAGGCGCTGGTGGACTAAGTTATAATTGGTTGCCAGGAAATATTTCAGGAAGTACAATTTCTGTTTCTCCATCAAGTGATACAAGTTATGTTGTAATTGTAACTGATGCTAATGGATGTACAGATACGGATACTGTAAAAGTAAAAGTAAATCCATTACCTATTCCTGTAGTTAGCCCAAATCAAGTTGTATGTGCAGGACAAAGTGTAACACTATCAGCTAGTGGTGGAGTAACGTATAATTGGAATCCATCAGGAAGTACAACATCTACTATTACAATTACTCCAAATGGATCAACAACTTATGCTGTTGATGTTATCGATGCAAATGGATGTCAGGCTACAGCCTTTGCAAATGTTACAGTTAATCCGCTTCCGACTTCAGTATTACAAACTCCAGTATTTATTTGTGGTGGAGCTTTTGAAATTCTTGATCCGGGAGCTGGTGGAGCAGGAACTACCTATTTATGGAGCACTGGCGCTACAACACAAACCATCAGTGTAAATACTCAAGGGCCTTATTCAGTAACTATTACAAATCAATTTGGATGTTCAATAAATTCACCAACTACAGTTACTGTAGGTGGTCAAGTAATCAATAATAATAATGCAATTTCAATTTGTCAAGGGCAAACTGCAACATTAAATCCTGGTTATGCGGGAAGTACATTCTTATGGGACAATGGAGCAACCTCTCAAACAATTACTGCTACTACATCAGGAATATATCATGTAACAATTACGGATCCAAACGGATGTACTGGTATAATTGGAATCACAGTAAATGTACATATGTTACCCGTTGCAAATTTTACTCCTGTTGATGTTTGTATTACGCAGCCTGTTGCATTTCATGATATTTCAACAGTGAATGGAGATTCGATTGTTTCATGGTCGTGGAATTTAGGAGATGGAAACGTTTCGTTCCAGCAAGATCCACTTCATGCTTATTCAACTTCTGCGAGTTATCCTGTTGTATTAACGGTAACATCTAGTGCAGGTTGTTCATCAACATTAGCTGATACGGTAAATGTATATCCATTGCCAGTAGCTAACTTTAGTTTTAATCATGATTGTCAGGGATCATCAATTCCTTTTCAGGATTTATCAACTACGGGTTTAGGAAATATTACAGTTTGGAATTGGAATTTTGGTGATGGAACAACTTCCAATATTCAAAATCCGACACATACGTATGCTACTGCAGGAACATTTACTGTAACGTTGAATTCTGCCACTGCTGGTGGTTGTTCGGATGTTAAAGTACTTCAGATACAAATATTCCCGAAACCAACGATAGCATTTTTTCCAACATCAACATTTGTTTGTGCTAGTTCTACTGTTAACTTTTATAATAATAGTACATCAACAAATGGAGCTATCAATACTTGGAATTGGAGTTTTGGAGATGGAACAACATCAACGCTACAAAATCCAACTCATGTTTATATTACAGCAGGAGCTTATACAGTAACACTAACTGGAATTACATCTCACGGATGTAGTGCAACTCAAACAAAAACAATTAATGTGGTTGCATTGCCAATTGCTGATGCAGGATCCAATGTAAGTATTTGTTCTGGTCAGTCCACAATTTTAACTTCAACTGGTGGTTTAACTTACCAATGGAATACTGGTGCTGCAACAGCAAGTATTGTTGTTTCTCCAACAGTAAATACAACCTATTTTGCTATAGTTTCAAATCTTGCTGGTTGTACCTCTAAGGATTCAGTAAAAGTAACGGTTAAGGCATTACCAACAGCGAATGCTGGTCCTGATAAATCTATTTGTAATGGTGGAATTGTAACGTTAACAGCAACAGGAGGGGGAACTTATACATGGAATCCAAGTGGTGCAAATACATCATCTATTTCTGTTAATCCTACCTCCACTACAAACTATATTGTTACGGTTACCGGTGCAAATGGATGTCAAAGAAATGATACAGCACAAGTAAAAGTAAATAATTTGCCAATTGCTAATGCTGGTCCTGATCAGGCAATTTGTACTGGTACAACAGCAACATTAACTGCAAGTGGAGGAAATACTTATTTATGGCAATATAATGGTGCAACTACTTCAACTATCTATGTAAATCCTAGCGTTGCAAGTTCGTATATTGTTACCGTTACGAATACATTTGGATGTTCAGCAAAGGATACTATTAATTTAACTCTTAATCCAACTCCTAATGTAAGTTTAGCTGGAGCATTTTTCTGTGCTGGATCTAATGCAATTCTTGATGCTGGAAATCCAGGGATGACTTACGATTGGACTCCTGGTGGACAAGTTTCACAAACAATTGCTGTTGCAACTCCAGGAGTTTATTCTGTTGTTGTAACAAATGGATTTGGTTGTCATGGTACTGCCAGTTCAACTGTTGTTGAAGGTGGAACAGGGATTGCCGCAGTGCCGCTAAACGTTATTGCTTGCCAAGGGATCACAGTAACTTTAGATGCTGGTAATCCGGGTATGACTTATTTATGGTCGACTGGTGCAGGATCACAAACTATCCCTGTAACAACTACTGGATTGTATGAGGTAACCATAACTGATGCAGGTGGATGTTCATCATCATTTGCACATAATGTATTAGTAAACCCTAAACCTGTAGTAAGTTTTACAGCAGGAAGTGCTTGTTTAGGAAGTACAACAGCATTTATTGATAACACAACAATTAGTTCAGGAAATATTGCATTATGGAATTGGAATTTCAACAATGGAAATGCGTCAGCAATTCAAAATCCATCACAACAGTATCCAATTGCAGGGACTTATCCAACAACATTAATTGTTACATCGAATGCTGGTTGTATTGATTCTGTAACTAAAAATGTTATAATAGATCCTTTGCCTTCCTCAATATTTACTGCTAATTCTGTTTGTTTAAATAGTGCTACTCAATTTAATGATGTTTCAACTATTCCAAGTGGTGCAATTACAAATTGGGATTGGACATTTGGAGATGGTTCAACAGGAAATGCACAAAATCCAACACATACTTATGCAGTGGATGGAAATTATATTGTGACTTTAATAGTTTCTTCTACTTCTGGTTGCAAGGATACAAGTGTTTATTCGGTGAATGTAAATCCTACTCCAACAGCACGATTCAATGCACCAGATGTTTGTGAAGGTGATAGTGTACATTTTGCAAATGCTTCCTTCATCAACAACGGAACAATAAGTGATGTAGCTTGGGATTTTGGTGATGGAAATACTTCTACAAGTGTTGATCCTATTTATAAATATGCTGCAGCTGGAACCTACACTGTAACGCTTACTGTTGGTTCAGATTTAGCTTGTCAGGATGTAATTTCGAAACAAGTAAATGTAAATGCTAAGCCAGCAGTTAATTTTACTACTACTCCAGTTTGTTATGGAAACTCAGCAAACTTTAATGATCAATCTGTAATTAGTTCGGGTAATGTAAGTGGATGGTATTGGGATTTTGGTGACAGTACGTATACCAATCAACAAAATGCATCACACATCTATGCAAATGCTGGAACCTATTCCATTTCTTTATTAGCAACATCGGATAAAGGATGTAGTAATACTGCAACCAAATCAACAACTATTAATCCAAATCCTTCTGCAGCATTTACTACTTCTAATGTATGTTTAGGTAGCTCTACACAATTTAATGATGTTTCAAATATCGCATCAGGAACAGTAAATAGTTGGTCATGGAATTTTGGTGATGCAACAACTTCATCATTACAAAGTCCTACGCATATTTATTTAGCACCTGGAACTTATGCTGTACAAATGATTGTGGCTTCGTCGACTGGTTGTATTGATACCGTTCAACAATCGGTGAATGTGTTTCCTGTACCTACGGCTAATTTTGCTTCTGGAAATGTTTGTTTAACTGATCAAACAGAATTCTTTGATCAATCATCAATTGTTGGTGGAAGTGGATTTACTTACAGTTGGAATTTTGGTGATGCAACAAATGCAAATACTGCTAATCCAGTACATAACTATGCTGCTGCTGGAAATTACAATGTAAGCTTAACAGTAACTACTCCTTCGGGATGTTCAAATTCTGTTGTAATTCCTGTTTCAGTTTATGAATTACCAATTCCAAGATTTACTGTTGCTGATGTTTGTTTTAATGAGTTAACACAATTTCAAGATGGATCGAGTATTCCTAGCGGTTCAATAACAGGATGGGATTGGACATTAGGCGATGCAACAAAATCAAGTTCACAAGAACCCTCTCATTATTATTTAGCTTCTGGAGTTTATCATGTAAATTTAGAAGTAACCTCTGATAATGGCTGTAAAGCTAGTACTACTGATTCTGTAACCATCTTCGCACCTCCAACACCTTCTATTGCTACAGGAACTGGTTGTGTAAATGACTTAATAACTTTTGCTGATACAAGTTCTGGTTCAAACAATGTAATTAATGTTTGGAGTTGGTCGTTTGGAAATGGAATGGTTAGCAGTTTACAAAATCCAAATATTTCATTCACAACTTCAGGCCAACAAACTGTATCGTTAACTACAACTAATGCGAATGGATGTAAAACTACTTCAACAGCAATGGTTACTGTTAGTCCGTTACCTATTGCAGGATTTACAAATGGATCAGGTTGTGCAAATTCATCCATAAGTTTTACAAATACAAGTACTATCGCATCAGGAAATACAATAACTGGTAATTCATGGAACTTTGGTGATGGATCAGGAACTTCTTCGTCTGCTAATCCAACGTATACTTATGCAAATCCTGGAACATATACTGTAACATTAATTGTAACAAGTAATGCTGGTTGTACTGATACTATTACTGGTCAGGTAACTATTCATCCTGTTCCAACAGCAAATTTCAATCAAGTTAATGCAGCAGGTTGCGGACCAATTATCGTTCAGTTTAATGATTCATCGTATATCACTTCTGGATCTGTAGTAAGTTGGTTCTGGGATTTTGGTGATGGACAAACCTCAACTTTACAAGACCCTTCACATACGTATGCAGTGAGTGGTTCTTATCCGGTAAGTTTAACCGTTACTTCTGATAATGGTTGTACAAATACAACAACTATCAACAATGCAGTAACTGTTTATCCTGGTCCGCATGCTGAATTTACTGCGGAGCCAATGAAGCAATTAATTTTAAATCCAAACTTCAATTTCATTAATTTAAGTACTGGCGGATTAACCTATGCATGGACCTTTGGAGACGGTGGATCTTCACTAGATTTTGAGCCAGCTCATACTTATGGAGATACTGGAACTTATAATGTTATTTTATGGGTTACTAATTCTTATGGTTGTCGTGATTCAGTTCAACATCCTGTTCGTGTAGATCCTGAATTTAGTTTCTGGATTCCAAATGCATTTACTCCAAATCAGGATGGTATTAATGACAATTTCAACGTAACAGGGATTAGCATCGTGGATGTTAAGTTACATATCTTTAATCGTTGGGGAGCTGAAATCTTCTTTAGTCAGGGAAGGGATAATACACCTTGGGATGGAAGTGTTGATGGGAAAGATGAAAATGCGCAAGAAGGCGTTTATGTTTACTTAGTTCAAGTAAAAGATGTTTGGGGACAAACGCATGAGAAGATTGGACAGGTGAATTTGGTGAGATAAAAATCAATTAAGAATGCAGAATTTAGAATTCAGAATTACCCCCGCCCCCTAATTTTGAATTCAGAATGCAGAATTCAGAATTGCCCCGCCCCCTAATTTTGAATTTAGAATTCACAATTCAGAATTACCGCCGGCCACGAATTCTTATCCTGATAGATATAAGTCTTAAGTCTTAATTCTTAATTCTGCATTCTGAATTAATTAAACACCTGAGGGGCTGTTGGCTATGAGCTGATGGCCTTCTTTTTTTGGGAATTTAATTTTTTTTGTATCTTCATGGTACACAATTAAAGATTAAAGCCATGAAAACACGTATTACTATTTTATTATTTATCTTAATAGCTGGAAGGATTTTTGGTCAGTCGCCTTGGTTGGATAAGAGTTTTAATTTTACTGGAGTGTTTTGTGATTCGTTGAAGTTTCATTCTTTATCTGCGAATTCGATTAATTTGCAAACCAATGGTTCGATTGTTTTAGCTGGAGCAAATGGTTCTTTTATTACAGGTATTACAGATTTTGGAGTGACTCGAATTAGTTCAAGTGGAGTTGTGGATACTAGTTTTGGAACGAAGGGTTTAGCAACAATCTCTTTAGGAACTGGGATATCGGTTGCTTATGCATCTGCTTTGCAAACTGATGGAAAAATTGTGGTTATCGGCTGCAGCTACAATGGAGCTGATTTCGATTTTGGTATTTTAAGATTAAATATAGATGGAACTCCAGATTCCTTATTTGATTTAGATGGTAAAGTTGAAAGTAATCTATCTATGTATGATGATATTCCTACTTGTTTGGTAATTCAGTCAGATGGTAAAATTGTAGTTGCTGGTTATACAACTGATGGAACACATACAGGAAGAACACTTGCAAGATATTTAACAAATGGATCATTGGATACATCGTTTAATGGTACTGGAAAAGTAATTTCAAATTTTCTTAATTTATACGAAAAGCCATCTGCAATAGCATTAAACAATTTGGGTCAAATCATATTGGCTGGAGGAACTGCGACAACTGTACCTTATGGTGAAGTTCAATTATTGCGTTATAACTCGAATGGCACATTAGATTTATCTTTTGGAAACATGGGAGAGGTATCTACTAATATTGGAAGTTATGACGATGCTGCATCAAGTATAATAATTCAGCCTGATAATAAAATTGTAATTGCTGGATCTGGTGATGATGATAAGGGTGGAATGAGTCCTGCGTTTTATCAATATATTTTTGCACGTTATTTACCTAATGGAGATTTAGATACAACCTTTTCACAAGATGGAATTCAATTATTATCGGTTGGGAATCAAAATAATTTTGCAAATGCAATTGCGCTGGATGCGAATGGAAAAATTTTAGCAGCTGGATATTCAACTAATTGCTGTCAATTTGATTATGATTATTCATTGATGCGATTAACTTCTAGTGGAGAATTAGATTCTACTTTTGGTGATTTCGGAACATTATCACACCCAATATTAACTGGTGATGATCTTGGAAATTCGATGTTAATACAACCTGATGGAAAAATACTTGTTGCTGGTGTTTCATTTGATGTAAATGTTGCTTCAATAAGTGTTGCTAGGTATTTTCCTGAGTTACCTGTAGGATTGCAATCATTAAATTTAGGAAACAATAATTTGCTTATTTATCCCAACCCTATTACTGATAAGTTAAACATACAATTTACTTTACAGAGTGATGAAATTATTTTATTAGAGATATTTGATCTTACAGGAAAGCTAGTTCATCAATTTTCAGAAATCACAAAAGGTAAATCAGGCCTAAATAAACAAACATTAAATATTCCATCCTCACTTTCAAAAGGAAATTATATTCTCAGACTAATAACCAACGAAAACGCCACAAACAAAAAAATAATAATTAATTAAAAAAAATATTTGCTTGA
>JANPGA010000276.1:0-6702 GCA_031423735.1 Bacteroidota bacterium
TTTTTATATTTAATATTGGTTTTCTATTAGGTTGATTATTTCTAATGGATTTATTTGGAAGAGATTGTTGTTTCGAATTTCTTTTTTCCTGATTTATTTCTTTCTCGCGGGGAACATTCTGATTTTGGTTGTTATTTTTTATTCCATTATTTGGTTTCCCAACATGACGAATTTCTTCTGGTTTGTTTAATTTAGTCGGTGCCGAAATTTTTCCATCATCATTGTTCGCTTTAACTACCGGTCTATAAATTTGATAATTCCCGTTTTTTACACTTTGCCCTGGTTTATTATCATCATATACTTTAAAAGTTTGGATTTTTGATCTATTATTTTTTTGAACCTCATCTCTTTTAGGACCTGAAATTAGTTTCGAATTATTTCTATTATCCAAATAAATGTTTTTTATCACTTTTGAATGATTTATAATGGTAATATTCGTGGATTGATTAACATAATAGTTACGAATATTTATTCTCGTAAGATCTCTTCTATGTACAAAATTCCAATGATTATGTGGGATATTATGTGAAGATTCAAATGATGAATTAATGGTAATTCCAAATCCCATAGGTGCCCAACCATAATAGTTATTTGAATGTCTCCACGTTACCCAAGCTGGCCCCCATTCGTTATCTGGTACCCAAATCCAACCAAACGAGTCATCATAGTTCCATCTACCATAATGAAAGGGAGCCCAGCCCCAAGAATAATTCGATACCCAAGCCCATCCCTCATTAGTATAAATCCAATATCCATTTGTACTGTAAGGTGAAAATCCATTCTCTACGTCAGGAACCCAAACGTAACCATAAGAAGGATAATTGATCCATTGACCGTATGGGCTTAATTCATCATAAAACAACTGAAAGCTTACAGATGATTGTGCCGCTAAATATTTCGGATTTGTTACTGCATTTAAGCCGTACAATAATAGAATTAAAACAAACTTTTTTTTCATAGAAATTTTGAATTATTATTGAATTATTGGTAGCAGTTTAATTACTTAATATTATTTTCTCCTAATGCTTTTATAGATGATCCTAGCCCTTCCATATCATGTTCAAATTCAGCTTTAAATTCTGTCCACTTTTCTGTGCCATCAGCTTTGTAATTATCCATTTTGACTTGCATATCACTATTTCTTTTTTTCAGTTCAGCAATTTTCTTTACATAGTCTGCTTTAATTTCCTTTTTTTCATTGGATATTTTATCGTTTAATCGAGAAATATCTGAATTGTTTTTCTCAATTTTACTAGCTGTTTCTTTTCTGTAAGCTTCCATTTCAATTAAATAATTTTCTTTCGCATCGTTTAACTCATTTTTCGCATTATCAACCTTTTCATTAGCATTTTGAACTTCTTCTACAGCATTATCTACCTTTTTCTCCGGGGAATTACATCCACTAATTATTGCTCCAATAATAATTGTTAGTATTAAGGAACTGCTTATTGCTTTTTTCATATTGTTTAATTTTAATAATTTTATATTAAGTATTTGTTTAGGTTATTATATTCTTTTATACAGTATAATTTTTTTCACGAACAGTTACAGCAATTCCGCTTGTTATTAATAGTGCTTCCTTAGTTTAATTTCAATAAGTTAGCTGTTTATTGTTTTACAAAGATCACTTCTCGAATCATAAAAGTTGTTATATTATTTTTAAAGATACTTACGTAATTCACACTTTTATACGAAGAAAAACATACCACAAAAATGAATAATTACTTCTAAAAAGTTAATTATTACAATAGTTTCTTAATTTGTAATACAAACTACTTATTATTATAAAAATGAACAGTTTTATAACCGTTCTGAATATTAATATGTAAATATAATGTGCCTCTGTTAAAAACATTATTTTTTAATTAACAAGAAAAAATATTTAGAAATATTACATTAAGATTTAAGATGATATAACCAACCTGACCACTTTGTTGATTTTTGTAAACGAGTCATAATAATTACAACTAATACACTTATAATAGCTGCGAAAAAGCACCAAATAGAAATGAAATATTTTAAAGTTATTAATCGAGTTAACACACAGGATAGTAAAATAACCATTCCAAGTATTTGCATTCTTTTAACGCTTGAAAATAATGTTGAAACCACTGTTGGAATAATATAAAAAAAAGCTGTAAGCCATAAAAGATGGTTTGTTGGAGGGAAATCTAAATTATATTCAATATGATTATTGCTAATCTTTCCTTCTATATTAAAAAAGATAAAACAATAAGTTAGGTAACATGAAAATAGTAACCCAATCCCAAAAAGCCACTTAAATATTTTTTTGCGTTTTGGATCTTTTTCAAGTGACATTATTGAGTAGGGTACCCAAGTTGGCCAAACTATTTGCGCTATAATTAAGAATAGATAAATTGAGATACTTTGTAAAGAAGCGAATTCTTTATGCGTAAGCGATATCCATACAAATCCTTCTGTAAGTTGTTGAAAGGAAAATAAGAAAGGAATCATAGCAAAAGCAAGTTGATTTGGTAGTTGCACTTTTTTAACGGCAATTACTCCAGTAATACCTAATACAATACTTGCACTAAAACTCGCAGTTGCTGAGAAACACATATAATTTATTTAATGATTAATACTTTTTAAAATTTATGAATTACATTCTGTCCATATACCAGCTCAATTTGTTTTCTAATAATTTTTGTTGAAAGATTGTTGTTATCGTATTTTGTAAACGCAAAAAAGCTGTTTCGCTTTTAACCACATATTCAAATGCATGGTGATGCATACAATTTATTGCTACTTCAATTTTATCCTGTGAAGAAAGTAGAATTACAGGTATTTCAGGATATTTTTCTTTGATTCTATCTAATGTTTCTATGCCATTTAATGAGCCTTTTATAATACCATCAAGATGATAATCTAATATAATTACATCAGGTTTTTTTGATAAATTGTTTATACAAAGCTCTCCTGTAGGATAAGTTTCAATATCTATATAATCATGTGCACGGAACTCAATTTCTAATGATTTTAAAAATAAAGGATCATCATCCACAAGGAATAGTTTAATTTTATTTTTATCAATCATTTGATTTGTTTTTGAGGATGGTAAATTCAGCTACTAGTTCTTCGCATGCTTGGATACAGATATCATCAATTTGACTAACTAATTCTGATATTTCTAGTGTTTGCTTTTGTAGACTAGCATACTCTTGAATTTTTTTTGCTATGTTTTCAAATTTTGAATTAATTCCCATTATAGAAAAGGAAGGAATCATTTTATGAACCGCGGAGTATAAAGAATTCCAATCTTTGTCGATTAAACTTTGCTTCATAATCATTACCAAAGGTGGTGTTTGTTCCAAATAAAGCGAAATCATTTCCATCATAAGTTTTGGATCTGATTTGGTACGATGCATTAGATAATTTAAATCAATACATTTTATTTTCTTTAAGTTAGAATTATTATCTTCCGTAACTGAGTTTTTAATATGAATTGATGGTTTCTTTGTAAAACTCACTATTTTGCTATATAATAATCTTTCATCAACAGGTTTGGCAATGTAATCATCCATACCTACAGCCTTACATTTGGCAATATCTACTGTTGTAACATCTGCTGTTAAAGCAATAATAGGTGTAGTTAACTTCATAACATTTCTAATGTAATCCGTTGCTTCAAAACCATTCATTTCTGGCATATGTAGATCCATTAAAATAATATCATAATTTTTATGTTTAAGATTTTCTATTGCTAATTTACCATTTGCTGCAATGTCTCGATCGAACCCAAAATCATCTAATAATGTTTTCATTAATAATTGATTGAGCGCAATATCTTCTACTACTAAAATTTTAATGTTTTTATTTTCGGTCTCTATTTCAGAAAACTCTAGCGCTTGTTCAGCTTCTTTATTTGTTTTTTGAAAAGTTAATATAAAACTGAATGTAGATCCTTCACCCACTTTACTTTTAACATTTATGGTTCCACCTTGAGGCTCAACTAACTGTTTTACAATAGCTAATCCTAGCCCAGTACCACCATATAATCTGGAAGTCCCACTTGTGGCTTGCTGAAAGTTTTCAAATATCCTTTCTATTTTTTCTTCTTGTATTCCTATGCCTGTATCGGTTACAGAAAACTCAAGAGTGGCTGTTTCATCATTTTCATTTAATAGTACTACAGCCATTGTAATTCTACCTTCTGAAGTAAATTTTACTGCATTACTTACAAGGTTTAAAATTATTTGATGTAATCTTACAGGATCTCCAATTAATACTTCTGGAATATTTTTGTCGTATACTTTAACCAATTCCAAATTTTTTTCTTGGATTTTGGTCTCAAATAAATGAAGCATGGCTGAAACAGACAAAATCATCTTAAAAGGAGATTGAATAAATGTCATTTTTCCGGCATCAACTTTTGCTAAATCTAATATGTCATTTATTAAAACTATTAAAGCATCACCACTCATCTTTATGGCGGTTAAATATTCTCTTTGTTTTGCATTTAATTCTGTTTTTAAAACTACTTTGGTAAATCCAATTATTGCATTCATAGGAGTCCGAATTTCATGACTCATATTAGATAAAAATTGCTGTTTTGATTTCACTGCTTCAACTGCCACTTTCGTTGCACTTTCTGCTTTACTTTTTGCTTCTTCTGCAATCGTTGTGGCTAATTCGGCAAAAACTCTTGCCTCTGTCAATTCTTTTTCAATTTTCTTTTGTTCAGTGATATCTCTTGCCACTACTACCGCTCCCAAAACATTTCCTTTATCATCTTTATATACAGAGCCATTAAAAAGTACATCTGTAAGTTTGTGGTCTTTTATTGTTAAGGGATAATCAGAAACAAATCCCTTGGCAAATACTTGCTGATACCCTTTTCTTGCCTTATCAGGTTCGGTAAAATAATCTATGAAATTACTTCCTTTTAATTTTTCTCGTGAAATCGAAGTTACTTTTACTGTTGCTTCATTTATGTCAGTTATTTTTCCAAGAGGACTTATTGTGAATAAAGGATCACGGCTTGCTTCAATCAATCCACGAGCATAGTTTGCAATAATTAATTCTGCTGCTCGTTTTTCTTTTTCTATGTTTTGGTAAGCTAATTCCTTATTAGCAATGATTAATTCAGCCGCTCTTTTTCCTTTTTCTTCATCCTGAAAAGCAAGTTCAATATTAGCAATGCCTAATTCAGCAGCTCGTTTTTCTTTTTCTTCATCTTGAAATGCAAGTTCAATATTTGCTATTCCCAATTCTGCCGCTCGTTTTCCTTTCTCATTATCCTGATACGCTAACTCTAGGTTGGCAATACCTAATTCAGCTGCTCTTTTTCCCTTTTCTTCTTTTTGAAAGGCGAGTTCTTTACGTAAAATCATTAGTTCTTCTGCTAATTTTCCTTTCTCATCTTTTTGGAGTGAAAGTTCTTCTCGTACGATTTCTAATTCTTCTAAGTCTGAATTCTTCTTTTTTGACATAATGAAAATTTATTAAATTGAACGTGGAGGTTATTTTTATGTTTAAGCAGCATGTTAAAATTTTGTTAGAATTTGGTGATCTGCAATAATCTAAATTGGAATTATTATTATTTTATAATGGTATTATCTAATTCATTTGTATTGCCAACATCCTCAATGGGAATTCTTCTTTTATCTTTTAAATTCTTAAAATGTGAAGGAGATAATCCGGTAACTTTTTTAAATTGGTTTGATAAATGTGCAACACTACTATAATTCATCTTCCATGCAATTTCAGTAATGTTTAATTCGCCATAAATAATTAATTCCTTTACTCTTTCAACTTTATGCGCAATAATAAATTGCTCAATTGTTGTTCCTTGGACTTCTGAAAATAAATTCGCTAAATACGTATAATCGTGATTTAATTTTTCACTTAAATAATCCGAAAAATTCACCTTAACCATCTCTTCTGAATGGTGAATCATTTGAATAATTACATTCTTAGTTTTTTCTATTAAAACAGCTCTTTTGTTATCCATCAATTCAAGACCTGATTGAAGAAGTGATTGTTTCAATTGATCACGAATTTCCAAAGAAATATCCTCCATGATTTCTATTTCACCAAGATCAACAACAATGAAATGAAGACCGAGCTTTTTTAATTCTTCTTTCACCATCATTTTACAACGGTTACTGACCATAAATTTGACGTATAATTTCAATAATTTCCTCCTCTAAAACTATTTTTGTAAAGATGTAACCTATTGTCCAAAAAATGTTACATAACTTAATAAAGAAGTTACATAATTCACACTTGTAAAGTATTATTTATTTGATATTTTTCTCTATTTTCAAAATTAACTTATCTAAACCATTCATTTCTTTCAAATTTACCATTAATATATAAGTTAAAGCCATTTTTCGTAATTAATATCAATTAATGACCTAGATGGGACTGCTTTTTTTGAAATTATACTCATTTAGTCCAAGATTGATTCGTATTTATAGGCTTTTAAACTAAGTTCTTATAAATTGAATACATTTGATTTATCTTGATTTATGACAAATTGTTAACTTTTGCTGCGAATTTTGCCTTTCAATTAACTATTTCTTAAAATATGTTTATATAATTATCGCCACAATGATTGATTTTAGTTTTTTGAGGTCAAACAACTTAATTTTTTGTTTAGCTTTTTCAATTTGTACTTATTTCTAAGGTGTAAATTATTAAAGCTTTATTCTCCTATTTTCTGTTTCAATAAATCGTAAA
>JANPGA010000277.1:0-7495 GCA_031423735.1 Bacteroidota bacterium
ACGGCTCCTCCAAATTTGCAATATGATTTATTTTAAGGGGCTTACTTTGAGATTTCTGACAAATGCTAAACGTAACTGACTAACAATCTATTGATTGCTAGTCAAGAAAACACCCTATGGGGTTTTGTCGGACAACAGTGAAAAAAAATACTTAAAAACTAAATTAGAACATAATAATTCATTTCATCTATACAGATAACAGAAAGTAAAATTAAAGATCTTTCCTTTTAAAAATCCGAACAGACAAGACTAAAGGTACAATTACCCAGAAGATCATCCAAAAAATAGCATAAATACTTCCTGTTGATGAGCCAAGAAATTTTTTAAATAAAGCACCAGAATAACCCATTAAAACTGCAACATCTAATTTTAAAAGCACTAATATTCTTGCTAAGTCAACAGGATTTAATGCGATCAATGCAAGCAAAGGTTTTTCTAATGGATAATCACTAAATGAGTAAATAAATGCTAACAATAATCCATCAAAAAGCAAGGTAAAAAATAATGAAATGATTATTGAAGCTCCAATTCCTTTGGTTTTATCTTTAAAAATTACAAATACAAATAATGCTAAAGAAGTAAATATTAAGGTAAGTAATAATCCACTTAGTATCATAATTAACCCTGCAATTTCAACAGTGTTTAGCATAATCGGAATACCAATTCCAATAAAATATGCCAAACATAAGGAGCATGCAACACCAAAATATTCTGCAAGTAAAATAGTGTTTCGTTTAATTGGTTGCGCTAATAAAAGTTCAATAAATTCAATAGAATTGAAAAAATAAATAGTTGAAAACAAAATGCTAATAAGAGGAACAAATAAAATAGTAAGATTTAATAAACTTAATAATCCCTTTGATGAATTGCTGTCAATCCCAAGCACACTAAATGCCAAAACACAAAGCAATAAAGTATAAATTAAAACTACACGATTCTTAATTAAATCAAGCAGAACATATTTAATAATTTTACCCATAAATTAAATTCTCCTTTTTAATATTCGAAAGCATTAACTTAGCAACTACCTTATTTAATTTCTCTTCGCCTGTGGTATGCTTTAAATCTTCTACAGTTCTAAAAAACATCAATTTACCCTCTTGAAGATAAACAATATGACTGGTAATCTCCTCCAGATCACTCAAAACATGAGAAGTAATCAAAACTAACTTTCCTCGATTTCGTTCTTTCAATATTTTCTCTTTAAACAATTCACTTGCTAATGGATCCAGACCAGCTGTTGGTTCATCAAGTATAAAAATATTTGGATTAAATAAAAAAGCTAGACAAGCACTAACCTTTTGTCTTGTTCCTCCTGACAAACTTCTCATTGTTTTTTTTAACAAATCGTAAATACCAAAACCTTCCATTAACTCTTCATCATAAACAGTACAATCTTTACGTATTTCCTTAACCATCCTTATTACTTGACCAATAGTCATATTCTCTGGGTATCTACCAATTTGAGGCATATAACCAATTTGAGAACGGTACATCCAATTATCAGTAATTAAATTACCATTAACGGATATTTTTCCGCTCTGAGGAATTACTAAACCCAAAATAGACTTAATTAAAGTTGTTTTACCAGATCCATTAGGCCCCAACAATGAAATTGCCTGACCGCTTTCAAAAGATAATGAAATTTCATCTAAGGCCTTAAACTTTCCATATGACTTAGTAAGATTTGTTATATTGATCATAATTTCCACTTTTTTATAGACGGTTCATTATCGCGTAAATTATCAGGAATAAGGGTAGGTAAAACTTTTTCAGCATTATCCATTACATCAGTTAAAAAACTCCGATATAAAATCATAGCTACGGGTATCCTTTCAGTAATAACTGAATAAATACTTACAGGATAATAAGGCACATCCCCTACCCCATTTTTATCAAGATCATAACCATCATATTTATCCCAATAATTACTTTTAAAAGTATAAAGTACCAATGTACCATTAGTTGCAACATCAAAAGAATTTGCAATAAAATTATTCTTATCGAAATTAATTTCATTACAGTTAGCTTGAATTCTCATCGCCCATCCATTTGCTTCAAATAAATTTCCAGTTACAGTGATTCGATTCGTTCCTTCCATGTAAATTCCTACTGTATTCTTATTGAAAATATTTCCTACAATTTTACTATCTGAAATTTCCTTTAATAAAATCCCATATGCAGCATCTCCCCAATTATGAATAAAGGTATTTGCTATCATCTTAACACCTCTCGAATACATTACCGCTACACCTGCTCCATTATTACTAAACAAATTCTTTGTATAAGAGTTGTTATGCGAAAACATAAAATGTAAACCATATCTTAAATTATTAAATGACGCATTATTTACAATACTTGATTCCGTTACAAATTCAAAGTAAATACCATCTCTATGACCACTTATTGAGTTATTCTCAATTAATAAATTATTGGATTGCCAACCATGAATTCCATTTCCACTATTAAGTTCATTAGTTGAATTAGAATGAATCACATTTTTATTAATTATACAATTAGTTGCCTTTTGAATATAAATTCCATAGGTATTATTTAATAGTTTATTATTAATTAAATTTACATGATTAGCATTAATAATTTTTATTCCTGCCAAATCATTCATACTAGATTTTCCAGTGTTTTGAATTTGCAATCCAGAAATCACAACCGAATCGGCAGTTATTACAAATAATTCATATTTATTTTCGCCATCAATTACTGGAAAATTTTTTCCGGCAATCGTAAGTCTTTTTTGAATATTAATATTGTGCTCCTTATAGGTTCCAGAATTAATTATAAGCGTATCTCCACTTTTTGCATTCTCTATTCCTAGTTTTAAAGTATTTGAGCCAGGATAAATAAAAACAGTTGAAGCTTGCACTTTTGAACAAATCAAAAATGATAAAACAACTACGACTTTATATAAACTAAAACGCATATTTATTTTAAACTCCCCCAAGATAAAAACACAATCCCTAAACTATCCTTTAAATTTTGAGCGTCGGTTATAGAAGAAAATGCAGCGCAATTTCCATTCATTGGGCTCTTGAAATAATCATGGTTTAAATAAATGGCCTTTTTTGCATCAATGTACAATGAAGAATTATTTTTAAAATCAGCTATAAATAACATTTTATTATCGAATGATAATTTATTTTCATTTAAATAGGATTTTAGGCAGCTAAGATCATCGAATTTAAAAACTTTTCCCTTTTCGGTAATCATTTCGGCAGAATATCGTCTATCAACAATCATCATTTTACAAGAAGCACAAGCTTCATGACCATAATCGATTGGCTCAAATTCTTGTTTACAAGAAGATATTGAAAATGCTAAAATAAAAAATAAATAAATCCTCATTTTGCTAAAGGTTTTTTCCATTCGTAAAAACAAATACTAACTAAAATAATACCTGTTGCAATATAAAACCAACCACTTATATCTGGCTGGGATAACACTTCAAAATTCAATAATTTTTTATAACCAAACAATGGTGGTTGATAGGACATATCAGGTACTTGGATAGGTGCGTGTGGATCTAAATTGTGGCCATAATTATATTCCCACTTATAAAAATCATAAAAAGAAAATAATCCAACAATTACAAACAAGCATGTCCAAATATAATAAAGCCATTTTCTATTGAATAATAAAACAACAATACCTAGCCCCATGAATATCATCATTGTTGCCGGCAAAAAAACAAACTCAGCAAAGTCCTTTTTATGAATTGTTTTCATTCCAATGTAATGGTTAAGACCATTAATAATATCTACATCACCTTTTACATCATTAATCCAAATTTTCAACGATAGCCCTCCAGGATATTGCGGTGCACGTAAATCTATTCGCCACATTGGATAAAACCAGAGGGTAGTTAAAAAAAGTATAACGACAATTATACTTACTTTTCCTGGAAGAGATAATTTATTCATTACAAAAATTTATTTGAAAGAAAACGGCGCTATAGTAATATAGCACCGTTTTCAAGTTTTTATTATTTTATTGAAGCAATTTTAGCAGGTTCAGAAACTCCTGTTCCAAACTTAAGTGGCACATTACTACCTTTAGCTGATACTCTTAAATAACCTTGCATCTCTTGATGTAAAGCAGAGCAGAAGTCGGTACAATAGAATGGATAAATTCCTTGTTTTTGAGCAACAAATTTGAGTGTATTTGTTTCACCTGGCATAATCAATAACTCAGCATCTGGATTATTTTTGATAGCAAATCCGTGTGGCACATCCCAATCTTGTTCTAAGTTAGTAACATGGAAGTAAACTTCATCGCCAACAAAAACACCTTCAATATTATCAGGATTTAAATGAGATCGAATAGCAGTCATATAAACATCTACACGATTACCTTTACGAACTACGTTAGCTTTCTTCTCACCCATCGTAACAAATTCATGGTGATTTTTGTTGATGTCATAAAATTTAACTTGCTTGTCTTTAATTAAACTAGCAGGACAAGCTTGTGCGTAATGTGGTTCTCCAATAGTTGGAAAATCAAGAATTAACTGCATTTTATCTCCTGAGATATCATAAAGCTGTGCCGATTGCGCCAACTCGGGACCCGTAGGAAGATAACGATCTTTAGTAATTTTGTTATATGCTATTAAATAATGTCCTGATGGTTTTTTTGTATCTCCGCCAGGAATACATAAGTGACCTACTGAATAAAATGTTGGAGCACGATCCACAACAGTTAAATCTTTTAAACTCCATTTAACTACTTCAGAGGATAAGAAGAAAGAAGTATAAGCAAAACCTTTTCCATCAAATTCAGTATGTAAAGGTCCGAGACCTGGTTTCTTCACTTCGCCTTGTAATGCTTCCTCATATTTCACAACAGGAATTCCATCAAAATTTCCTTCAAACTTTTTATTTTGAATCGCGCTCATTAACTTAGTAAAAGAAAAAACTGGAATTAATGCAGCAAGCTTTCCACTACCAACAATAAATTCTCCAGAAGGATCCACATCACAACCATGAGGAGATTTAGGACAAGGAATCATATAAACTAAGTCCGTAAGTTCTTTAGGATCTAATTGAAGTACTTCAGTTTCAATGGTAGATACAGCCATATTTTTATCTTCATCAATAAGATTGTGTGCATATTGAACAGAAACTTTATGCCCCTTTCCAGCTAATGCATATTCTTCTGCTTTTTTCCAATTTACAGCCACAACAAAATCCTTATCTTTTTGAGAAGCATTAACCTCTAACAAAGTATATGCTTGCTCTGTATTGTATGAAGAAAAGAAAAACCAATCGTGTGAAGGACCTTTTCCGGCATGACTTAAATCTAGATTCATTCCAGGTAAAACAATTTGAAAAGCAACTTTCATATGTCCACTAACTTTATCAACACTGATAAATGATGCAGTACTTTTAAAATTTTCTTTGAAAGAACTAATTGGAACATCTTGGTCGCCTTGTGGTACAGAGAATCTTGTTCCAGCAACAACATATTCTGTATTTTCAGTAATAAATGGCGAAGAGTGATTTCCTGCGCTATTAGGAATTTGTAAAATCTCTTCCGTTCTAAATGTTGAGAGATTTATTCGGGCAACACGAGGAGTGTTATTCGCATTAGCAAAAAGCCAACGTCCATCTTGTTCTCCATTTGTTTGTGACAATTCTAAGTGATGTTGATCATCCCAAGGAACAAAACCTGCTGTTGTATTTAACATTGCTTTGGTTTCTTCATTATATCCATAACCATTTTCTGGAAACACAGAAAAAACTGGAATAATTTTTAAACAACGTCCTGAAGGAATACCATAAACAGAAACCTGTCCGTTAAATCCTCCCGAAACAAAATTGTAAAATTCATCATACTTTCCAGGAGCTACATATGCTTTAGAAGCAGCATCACCTTGAACAACTGATTCTGTATCCTTCATTTTGCAACTCTGCATAAATGCTAATGCTGAGATAGAGCAAAGTGTAATAATTAATTTTTTCATAGTTGTATTTTTTTAATATATATTTTAATTTTTTCCATCATTTTTACGCATAAATTCAAGAATGTCACGCGCTTCAGCATCACTTAAATGTTGATTTGGCATACGCACCATACAAACTTCTATCAAAGCTTTAACAGCAGCATCTTTATCAAGCATTTCATCAGTATTTGTTGCAAAATTCATTATCCACTCTGGTTGGCGTCTATCCGTAACTCCTTTCCAACCCGGGCCAACTAATTTTTCATCTGTTAATTTATGACAAGAACTACATTTTACATCAAAGGTTGTTGTACCTCTTTCAACCATTTTACCGTCTAAAGGATGAGTAAGCTCTACAGTTGTAAACTTACCAACCCCTTTTGAATTTGGATCTTCTTTAACAACTTCCGTTTTATCACCATATAAATCAGAAGATTCCTTTGTTGCCTCTTCAGCTGGCTTTGTTTCAGAGCCACAAGCCCCAATAAGACCTGCTAGTGCTAATGTGATTGTGAAAATTTTAATTCGCTTCATAATTTTATTTTTTAAATTATTTTGTGGTTAGGTTCATTAATGATTTTAAATAATATAAAAGACCTTTTTATCTTTAATATGATATCAATAAAATATCCACTACAAAGAAAATTGTAATACCAATTACAAAACATATGAATTATCATTGCATCAACTGATTTTCATCATAAATTTTTCTAATCGTGTAATGATATTTGCAATGCTCAATTAATAAAAAAACTTAATTACTTCTAAATTTAAACTCTAAGAATCATGTCACAATCAAACTCATCCAAAATTGTTTCCAAATTATTAGTTCGAAATGACCTAAAGAATGGCTTCAAAGCACCTTTTATGACTAGCGCTTTCTTAATAGCGATATCATTGTTTCTTTCAACAATTTATGCTTGTAATTCTGGCAAAAATGAAGCTACAGAACAACAAGCAAGTACAACTGAAAATCAACCAATAAATGAATCAAATAATATTGATACTGTTTCGCAAAAAGATGTTGTTCAAATTGCATTAGGAAGTGCCGATCATACAACATTAGTAGCTGCACTTAAGCAGGCTGAATTAGTTGATGTTTTAAGGAAATCTGGTCCCTTTACAGTTTTTGCTCCAACTAACGCGGCATTTGATAAATTGCCAAAAGGTACTGTTGAAGGATTATTAAAGCCTGAAAACAAAGAAAAACTTGCTGATATTCTTGAATATCATGTTTCCGTAGGAATCTATAAAGAAGACATTTTAAGTGATGGACAATCTCTTGGTCAAGTAAATTCACAAAGCATAAAAATTAGTAAAGTTGACGGTAAAATAAAAGTAAATGGTACAGCAAATGTTTTAGCTGTTATACCTGCATCAAATGGATTAATTTATATAATTGATGAAGTACTTTTGCCTCCTGCAAAATAAAATTGATAATTTCACTAGTTGATTCAACCAGTGAAATAAATTCATTATGCTTTATGAACTAGCATCCTTTAAAAAGGGTAGTAATTTCATAAAGCATATTTTTTTAGAATC
>JANPGA010000278.1:0-6352 GCA_031423735.1 Bacteroidota bacterium
AGGCGCCTCTATACTTGTAGATGGTCGCAATACGATTGTAAAAGGTAAGGAAGATGGTTATTATGTTGGTCCTACTGTAATTGATCATGTAACTCCCGATATGAGTGTTGCAAGAGAAGAAATTTTTGGTCCAGTAATTTCTATAATACGCGCTAAAGATATTGACGAAGCTTTAAGTATTGAAAATGCAAATCCTTACGGAAATGCAGCAGCAGTATTCACTCAAAGTGGTGGAGCAGCCCGCTATATTATTGAACGTGCTAACGCTGGAATGATTGGCGTAAATATCGGTGTTCCTGTTCCCCGTGAACCTTTCTCGTTTGGTGGATGGAATGATTCTAAATTTGGAGTTGGTGATTTAACAGGAAAAAGCTCTATTGCCTTCTGGACTAAATTAAAAAAGACAACTACTAAATGGAATGCGGAAGCAAAGACAAATTGGATGAGTTGATAATTTGAAAATTCACTAATTTGAAGATTTGAAGATTTGAAAATGAAAAAATAAATAAATGGAAACGGAAGTATTATCAAAAAAAGAGATTGAAGTTATACAACAGAACAGTTTAGATTATACCTTATTTTCATGGTCGAAGCAGGCTGGATTGAATCCAATAAATATTGAGCGGGCAGAAGGTGTTTATCTATACGATTATGATGGAAAGCGCTACTTAGATTTTTCATCGCAGTTGATGAATGTGAATATTGGTCATGGAAATCATAAAGTTCGTGATGCTGTTTATAAACAGATGACGGATGTAAGTTATGTAAATCCAGGAATGATTACCAAGATACGAGGAGAGCTAGGAAAAAAACTTGCGGAAATAGCACCTGGAAATTTAAAGAAATCTTTTTTTACTTTAGGTGGTTCTGAAGCTATTGAAAATGCAATAAAAATCGCACGGGTTTATACAGGAAGACATAAAATTATTTCTCAATACCAATCCTTTCATGGAGCTACCTATGGAGCATTTTCTGCTGGTGGTGACCCTCGTAAACATGCTGTGGATAGTCAAGCTGCCCCAAATTTTATACATGTTGAAAATCCTTATTTTTATCGTTGTCCGTGGAATAGTAAAACGTTAGAAGAATGTTCTCAAAGTTGCGCTGATCATGTTGAACGAATCATAAAATATGAAAATCCAGAAAGTGTTGCTGCAATTCTTCTAGAAGGTGAATCAGGATCTTCAGGATGTATTAAATATCCTCCAGGATACTGGAAAAAGATTAAAGATATTGCAGATAAATATGGCATCTTAATTATTGTTGATGAGGTAATGAGTGGCTTTGGTCGCACAGGCAAAATGTTTGCAATCGAACATCACGGCGTTGAACCTGATATTATGGCAATGGCCAAAGGGTTAACAGCAGGATATGTTCCTATGGGAGCGTTAATGGTTTCAGAGAAAATTGGAAAATATTTTGATGATAAACCATTACCAATTGGATTAACTTATTCTGCCCATCCTGTTCTATGCGCAGCAGCTTTAGCAGTTATTAATGTTTATGAAGATGAAAATTTGGTTGAGAATTCAAAAAAAATGGGTGAGTATGTTGATCAACGAATGTTAGATCTAATGAAACAACATCCATCTATTGGTGATTTTAGAAATACTGGATTATTTGGTTGCATCGAGCTCGTAAAAAATCGTATCACAAAAGAACCAATGGCTCCATGGAATGCTAAACCAGCAGAAATGGAAATCATGAATAAAGTAGCTGCCAAAATAAAAGAATTAGGTATGTTTACTTTTGTAAGATGGAACTGGATTTTTATTTCTCCACCATTAACAATTACCAAAGAACAAATTGATGAGGGATTAGCAATTATTTCTGAAGCAATTTCAATTGCGGATGAATACTGTAATTGATTTAAAAAAAATAATTTGAAATCCCGTTAGCTATCGGGATGAAAATGAGGCGATTTGAAAATGAATTAGCATTAAGATATTAATTTTCTTCTTTTTATTTAAAACTAGAAATTAAACATGGACAGTTTAAGTAATTTTCAAATTATCAAATCTTCAAATTAAAATCTACTATTGACTACGATTATCAAAAATACTGAAGACATTACAGAATCTTCCCTATTCAGTGAAGACCTCGCTCCTATTCCACAATCAAAACGGAGTTGGGGAACATGGAATTATGCGGCGCTTTGGATCAGTATGAGCTTATGTATTCCAACGTATATGCTCGCGAGCTCATTGATACAAGGCGGTATGAATTGGTGGCAAGCAATCCTGACCATCTTTTTAGGGAATTGTATTGTACTAGTTCCAATAATATTGAACGGACATGCAGGTGCAAAATATGGAATCCCTTTTCCTGTTTTTGCTCGAGCAAGTTTTGGTGTAAGAGGTGCAAATGTTCCTGCAATCTTAAGGGCAATTGTTGCTTGTGGATGGTTTGGAATCCAAACATGGATTGGAGGATACGCATTATTTCTAATGACTAAATGTTGGATCCCATCTATCGAATTTTTACCACAAATATTTCCGGATTCTTTTGGATTACAAACCGGACCAGCGATAACATTTTTCCTCTTCTGGTTATTAAATATGCTTGTAGTAAAGATGGGAGTTGATAGCATAAAAAAACTTCTTGTTTTTAAAGCATTCTTTCTTCCATTTGCTGCATTGGCATTATTATTTTGGGCAATATCAGCAGGTCATGGCTTAGGACCAATTTTATCACAACCTTCAAAATTTAATAATACAACAGAGTTCTTTCATTTTTTCTTTCCTGCATTAACTGGAATGGTTGGATTCTGGGCAACGCTTTCATTAAACATTCCCGATTTTACACGTTATGCCAAAAGTCAAAAGGCACAAATTGTAGGACAAGCAATAGGATTAGCACCTTCAATGACCATCTTCAGTTTTGTTGGAGTTGTAGTTACATCGGCAACAGTAATTATTTATGGTAAAACAATTTGGGATCCCTTAATTCTTGCAGGTAAATTTGAAAATAAATTATTGGTTTCAGCTGCAATGATTGCTGTTACCATTTCAACATTAGCTACTAATATTGCAGCAAATATTGTTAGTCCTGCCAATGACTTTGCAAATATTTCACCTTCCAAAATAAATTTTAAAACTGGTGGATATATAACAGGAATTATCGGAATCCTAATTTTCCCATGGAAACTTATTGCAGATCCAAATGGGTATATTTTTACTTGGCTTATAGCCTATTCTAGTTTGCTTGGTCCTATCGGTGGAATCATGATCGCAGATTATTATTTTATCAGAAAACAACAATTAGTTGTTAATGAATTATTCAAATTAAAAGGAATTTATTCATACGAAAATGGAATTAATTTATTTGCAATTATTTCTTTACTTTTAGGGATTATTCCCAATGTACCAGGATTTTTGATCACCATTAAAATTATTAGCATTGACTCCTTTCCCCTTTGGATTGGTCATTTATACAATTACGCATGGTTCGTAGGATTCTTTGTTTCCGGAATCAGCTACTTACTATTTATGCAAAGTCAAAAATCAAATAAATTAATAAATTAAAAATCCAAAATTTAAAATCTATAATCTAAAATCAATATTCACTATGGTAGATGAGTTTATGAATGCAGCAATTGAAGAAGCCAAAATTGGATTAAGTCAAAATGGTATTCCAATTGGATCTGTTTTGGTTTTAGATGGAAAAATTGTTGGCCGTGGACATAACAAACGTGTACAAGATAACGACCCAATCACTCATGCAGAAATAGATTGTTTACGTAATGCCGGACGTGTTGGAAATTATCGCAATACCGTTTTATATTCTACATTGATGCCATGCTATTTATGCGCTGGAGCAGTTGTTCAATTTGGAATCAAAAAAGTATTTGCCGGAGAATCAAAAACATTTCCAGGAGCTAAAGAATTTATGGAATCTCACGGTGTTGAAGTGATCGACATCAACAGTGATGAATGTATTGAGATGATGAAAACCTTTATTGAGAAAAATCCAAAACTTTGGAATGAAGATATTGGAGAGTTATAATTTGAAGATTTGAAAATTTGAAAATGAATTTAAAGATTAAAATTATTATCATAACATTATTTTCATCTGTTACAACAATGAAAGCAACAATACCATTAAATTTTCATTTCACGAAAATAGTTCCCATTCAAGGAAACTTGGCAGGCTATAATTTTGAAGATGCTTTATATTTTAACAATCAAGTCTTTATAATTGGTTCAGCGCAATCTGCAAGCATGGGTAAATGGCCAATATTCTCATCCATTAAAAATGGGGATGTAACTAATATTCCACTTAATTTAAAATGCAAATCTTTGCACACTGCCGAATTAAGACTATCTGATCAATTATATCTACGTATTAGTTATTTAGACCGGGAAACTAATAAGGATACATTAAGATACTTTACAGTAAATACTAAAGATGAGTTAAATGAAACATTTGATTCGTCCTTATTCACTAATGCAAGTCAGGCTGCTATTGAAAAGCTATTTTATGATCCTAATGATGAACTTTTAAAATTAAATAATGGAAATCTTCAATACATAAATACATTTAAAGTTAATAATAATAGTGGAATAAGTATTTTTCAATTTAATGATCATCCAAATATTAATTTACCTCCTTTTGTCTATTCATCTAAAACAGGACATTCTGTAATATTTGGATTCTATAAAACTGAACGTACGTTTATGATGTATCCAACTGATATGGATTTGTATTTAGGTTCATTAAATTACACATTCTCGGGTAATCAAATAATTAATGTACCATTCTCAGCTTTTAATCTAACAGATAAAGAAGTGTCCGATTCTTACCTTTATTTAAAATCAATATCAGACGTAAAATTAGATTACAAATTAAAAATTAAAAATTTTAATGATAGTGTTTGTGGCGTAAAATTCACATCAAATATACAACCAGGAATTTATTTTCGAGAATTTAAAAACAGCAAAATAATTTTTAGCACAACTGAGAACCAAAATATTTCAATTAATAATAGCTCATATATAGATTATCAAAATTCTATATCAAAAAAATTTCTCTTTTCTTTAAGCGTAGTTTGCGTTTTACTTCTAGCATTTATGGTACTTGCATTATATCATCCTATTTTTACGGCTCAAAATTGGAATAATATCGGCAAATTAAGTGAATTTTGGAAAAACGTTGTATTATTAAGTCTAGGCGGTACTTTAACTACAATTTTAGGTTGGACTATCTTTAAATTAATATCTCTTTTAACTTTAAAATAATATATCAAATGTCTCTCTTAATTAAAAACGGTCGAATCATTACAGCATCCGATGATTATGTTGCGGATATATTTATTGAAGGTGATAAAATTCATACGATAGGAAAGTCATTAGAAGTGAAGGCTGATCAGGTGATTGATGCGAAGAACAAAATTGTTATTCCTGGTGGGATTGATCCGCATGTTCATTTGGATATGCCATTTATGGGAACATCATCAAGTGATAACTATGAAACTGGAACTGCAGCAGCATTATTTGGTGGTACAACAATGGTGATTGATTTTATTCTGCAAACTCAAGGAAAATCATTGCATGATGCATTGAAAGAATGGCAACTTCGCTCTACTGGAAATGCACTAGGTGATTATTCGTTTCATATGGCTGTTACGGATTTCAATGAAAATACAAAACACGAAATCAAAGATTTAATTGAGAATGAAGGTATCACTTCTTTCAAAACCTTTATGGCCTACAAAGGTGCTTTAATGATTGATGATCGTCAGATGGTAGGTTTAATGAATGAAGTGAAAAAGCAAGGTGGAATGGTTACTGTTCATGCTACCAATGGAGATATGATTGATTTTCTGGTCGCAAAAAATAAAGCTGAAGGAAACTTATCTCCGCTTTATCATTACCTTTCTCAACCTGAAATAACAGAAGCAGAAGCTACAGGAAGATTTGCAGATATGGCATTTTATACTGGTTGTCCTGCCTATGTTGTTCACATGACTTGCGAAGGAGCATTGAATCATATTCGTGCTGTTGGAAAGCGTAATCAAAAAGTATATGTAGAAACATGTATTCAATATTTAATTTTAGATGCCTCTCTTTATGATAAAGGATTTGAATCAGCTAAATGGGTAATGTCACCACCCTTAAGAGAGAAAAAAGATCAAGAATCATTGTGGGCAGGAATCAATCAAGGAACTGTTCAAATTGTAGCTACCGATCATTGTCCGTTTATGTGGGAACAAAAAAAAATGGGCGAACATGATTTTTCAAAAATCCCTAACGGACATCCAGCCATTGAAAACCGAATGGAATTACTATTTTCGGAAGGTGTAAACAAAGGAAGAATTAGCTTGAATAAATATGTGGAAGTTACTTCAACGAAT
>JANPGA010000279.1:0-1928 GCA_031423735.1 Bacteroidota bacterium
TATCGGGAGGCTAGAGTAATAGGGGAATTAGCTCAGCTGGCTAGAGCGTTTGCATGGCATGCAAGAGGTCACCGGTTCGACTCCGGTATTCTCCACTTAAAGCAGGTTCTTAATTTTAGAACCTGCTTTTTAGGTTTTAAGGTTAATTTTAATAATCAAGTTCTAATTTAAACGCTTCTTAAACCAATTAAAATGAAAGCATCAAAAACATGGCATGATGAACATAGTGAAAAATTAGGTTTTGGACAACGACTTGCCGACAAAGTTGCAAATGGCATGGGTTCTTGGAAATTTATTATCGTCCAAACAATATTAGTTATATGTTGGATGGGTTTAAATGTTATTGGCTTGGTAAATCATTGGGATGTTTACCCTTTTATTTTACTTAATCTATTATTCTCAACTCAAGCAGCTTATGCCGCACCGATCATTATGATGGCTCAAAATCGACAAAATGAAAGAGATCGAGTACAAGCTCAAGCCGATTACCAAACAAATGTTGATGCAAAAAAAGAAATTGAAGCACTACAAATTGCATTAGATAACATTGAAACTAAAAAACTTGATAAGATTATAATATTATTAGAAGAATTAAAACTTGAAAAATTGAAATAAGGGTTTAAATGTCGAATTTTATTTAATAAGAAATATAAATGGATAAGAAATCATTATTGTATTGGTTAATGATCATTATTCTTATTTTTATTTGTGGATTTTCTTTTTATCACCACCTTAACAATGAAATGTGGAACGATGAAATTTATACTCTCAATCATTTTGTTTTAGTTCCTTTTCAAACAACCCTTTGTGATTATCACGTTCCAAACAATCATATATTCTTTAGTTTATTAGCTAAAGCATATTTATGGTTAATTGGATATACTGATCTCGTAAAAATTTTATTAAATCCATTTATGGTAAGGCTTCCAATGTTAGCACTTTCATTGATCTTGCTTTATTATTTCTGGAAATCTTCTGAATATTTTTTCTTGGATAAAAATTGGCGAATAATTTCATTAATATTATTTTGCAGTAATGTAGTTTTTGGAAATTTTGTTTTTCAATACCGTGGATATGGCATTAGTATGTTATTATTGCTTTTAATCTTTTATCATTTACTTAAAATAAAAAGCAATAAACAAATTACTTTTCTATCCTTTGTTGTGATAGTATTTTCTTCTTTCGCAGCTTTTTATACAACCCCCTCAAATTTATATTTCATAATTGTATTAGCCATTTTTCCCTCTGTATATTATTTGAAAAAACGAGAACATTTTACTTCACTGGTTAATAGTCTAGAATTCAGAAGTGGATTAATGATCGGTGGAGGAATTGTATTAGGCTTTGCAGCATACTCTCCAATTTTTAAAGAAGTATTTTCTAATGAATATGTATCAAACTCTTCACCATTCGCTTTCACAAATTTCGAACGTACCTTTAAATCATTAATAGCATTGTCATCGTTTCATTTTATGTTATTTTTTTATGGTATTTTTTTGTTATTGAAGAATATTTATAAAAAGGAATACACGATTGGTTTTCATATTTGGTTTCTTGTTTTTATTTGTTGTCTACCAAGTTTTTTTAGTTTTTTGCACGGCGATGTACCTCCTGATCGAACTTACTCTGTAATTTTGCCTTTTTTTACTCTTCTATTAGCCAAAAGTTTGTATTTTTTCACAAGTCGATTTTTACCGGTTATTATGGAATCAAAATTAATCCTTATTCCAATTTATCTTTTTCTGCACTTCTGTGTTTCCGAATTTTATATCTATGAGAAATTAGCAAAGGATAATAGCAATGGTGATCGTGATCAAAATTTAATTTTGCAATATCACAATTATCATTTCAATTCAATGGATTTGATTGGGAAATTAAATAGTCGTGAGTTTAATACTATTCCTATTTGTTTTACTGAAAATTTTGAC
>JANPGA010000280.1:0-5467 GCA_031423735.1 Bacteroidota bacterium
AGGCGCCTCTATACTTGTAGATGGTCGCAATACGATTGTAAAAGGTAAGGAAGATGGTTATTATGTTGGTCCTACTGTAATTGATCATGTAACTCCCGATATGAGTGTTGCAAGAGAAGAAATTTTTGGTCCAGTAATTTCCATAATACGCGCTAAAGATATTGATGAAGCTTTAAGTATTGAAAATGCAAATCCTTACGGAAATGCAGCAGCAGTATTCACTCAAAGTGGTGGCGCTGCTCGTTATATTATCGAACGCGCGAACGCCGGAATGATTGGCGTAAATATCGGTGTCCCCGTTCCTCGTGAACCTTTCTCGTTTGGAGGATGGAATGATTCGAAATTTGGTGTAGGCGATTTAACAGGAAAAAGTTCAATAGCATTCTGGACAAAATTAAAAAAGACTACTACTAAGTGGAATGCCGAAGCGAAGACAAATTGGATGAGTTGATTCAATGTGCTAATATGCCAATGTGCTAATGTGCTAATGTGCTAATGTGCAAATGTGCTAATGTGCTAATGTGCAAATGTAACAAAATGTTAATGTGCCAATATGCTAATGTGCCGATATGCCAATGTATAAATTTGATAATGTTTTAATTCTTGTCTGGAAGTTTTACTTCATGGGTGTTGATTTTCTAATTAAACATAATATCGAGTTGCAAATAAAATTAAAAACAATTGAATCAATTTAATAAAAGAGATGGAAACGGAAGTATTATCAAAAAAAGAGATTGAAGTTATTCATCAGAACAGTTTGGACTATACATTATTTTCATGGTCGAAACAGTCTGGCTTAAATCCAATAAATATTGAACGTGCGGAAGGTGTTTATCTGTACGATTATAATGGCAAACGATATATTGATTTTTCATCGCAGTTGATGAATGTTAATATTGGACATGGGAATCATAAGGTTCGTGATGCAGTTTACAAACAAATGACGGAAGTAAGTTATGTTTATCCAGGCATGGTGACGAAGGTTAGAGGTGAACTAGGAAAAAAATTGGCAGAAATTGCTCCAGGAAATTTAAAGAAGTCTTTTTTCACATTAGGAGGATCTGAAGCCATTGAAAATGCTATTAAGATTGCAAGAGTTTACACTGGACGACATAAAATTATCTCACAATATCAATCATTTCACGGGGCAACCTATGGAGCGTTTTCAGCTGGTGGCGATCCTCGAAAACATGGGGTAGATAGTCAAGCTGCACCAAATTTTATTCATGTAGAAAATCCATATTTCTATCGTTGTCCGTGGAATAGTAAAACACTTGAGGAATGTTCTCAAAGCTGCGCGGATCATGTTGAACGTATAATAAAATATGAAAATCCTGAAAGTGTTGCTGCAATTCTTTTTGAAGGTGAATCAGGATCGTCAGGTTGTATAAAATATCCTCCTGGTTATTGGAAAAAAATTAAAGCTATTGCTGATAGATATGGAATCTTAATTATTGTAGATGAAGTGATGAGTGGATTTGGTCGCACAGGAAAAATGTTTGCGATAGAACATCATGGAGTAGAACCTGATATTATGGCAATGGCTAAAGGATTAACCGCAGGCTATGTTCCAATGGGTGCGTTGATGGTATCAGAAAAAATAGGGAAATACTTTGATGAAAAACCACTGCCTCTCGGATTGACGTATTCTGCTCATCCAGTTTTATGCGCAGCAGCATTAGCCGTTATTAGTGTTTATGAAGATGAAAATCTAGTTGAGAATTCTAAAAACATGGGGGAATATGTTGATAGTAGAATGATTGATTTAATGAAAAAGCATCCATCTATTGGTGACTTTAGAAATACTGGGTTATTTGGCTGCATAGAACTTGTTAAAAATCGGATTACAAAAGAACCAATGGCTCCATGGAATGCAAAACCTGCAGAAATGGAAATAATGAATAATGTAGCAGCTAAAATTAAAGAGCTTGGCATGTTTACTTTCGTAAGATGGAACTGGATCTTTATTGCACCACCATTAACAATTACAAAAGATCAAATTGATGAGGGCCTTGCAATTATTTCAGAAGCAATTTTAATTGCAGATGAATACTGTAATTGATTTTATTAAAATTGATACTTGGAAAAATCTAAGTTTTAATTTTATATCCTTTATAAAATTAATTTGCACCTTGGCATATTGATACATTGGCATATCGGCACCCATGAAATAAAAACTTCAGGGAAAGCATTAGCAAATAGGCATATTAATACATTGGCATATCGGCACATTAGCACATTGGCACATTAAATTCTATTCAATTGTCTGAAACAAAAATTCATTTAGATAATATAAAAGATTCCACATTATTTTCGGAAGACCTCGCTCCTATTCCATCGTCAAAAAGGAGTTGGGGAACGTGGAATTACGCTGCGCTTTGGATCAGCATGAGTTTATGTATTCCAACATATATGCTTGCAAGTTCGTTAATTGAAGGCGGCATGAATTGGTGGCAAGCCATCTTAACTATCTTTTTAGGGAATTGTATCGTGTTAGTTCCAATGATTTTAAATGGACATGCTGGTGCAAAATATGGTATACCATTTCCAGTATTTGCTCGTGCAAGTTTTGGCGTAAAAGGCGCAAATGTTCCTGCAATATTAAGAGCAATAGTTGCTTGTGGATGGTTTGGAATTCAAACGTGGATTGGCGGTTATGCATTATACTTAATGGCAAAATGTTGGATACCTTCAATCGAATTTTTACCGCAATTATTTCCTGATTCTTTTGGGTTACAAACTGGTCCTGCAATTACATTTTTCCTCTTTTGGTTATTAAACATGTTCGTTGTAAAATTAGGGGTTGATAGTATTAAAAAACTACTTGTATTTAAAGCATTTTTCCTGCCGTTTGCCGCATTAGCTTTGTTGTTTTGGGCTATATCAGCAGGTCATGGCCTAGGACCCATTTTATCACAACCATCAAAATTTAATAATACAACCGAGTTCTTTCATTTTTTCTTTCCTGCATTAACGGGAATGGTTGGATATTGGGCAACCCTTTCCTTAAATATTCCTGACTTTACACGTTATGCCAAAAGTCAAAGAGCACAAATTGTGGGACAAGCAATTGGTTTAGCACCGTCGATGACAATTTTCAGCTTTGTTGGAGTAGTTGTTACATCAGCAACAGTAATTATTTACGGAAAAACAATTTGGGATCCATTAATTCTTGCAGGTAAATTCGAAAGTAAACTATTGGTTTCAGCGGCTATGATTGCTGTAACAATATCGACCTTAGCAACTAATATTGCTGCTAATATTGTTAGTCCAGCAAATGATTTTGCAAATATTTCACCTTCAAAAATTAATTTTAAAACTGGTGGATATATAACAGGAATTATCGGAATTTTAATTTTACCTTGGAAACTTATTTCAGATCCAAATGGATATATTTTCACTTGGCTAATAGCCTATTCAAGTCTACTCGGACCTATCGGCGGAATAATGATTGCTGATTATTATTTTATAAGAAAGCAGGAATTAGTTGTCAATGAATTATTCAAATTAAAAGGAAACTATTCTTACGATAATGGAATTAATTTAATTGCAATTTTTGCATTACTTTTAGGAATTATTCCAAATGTTCCAGGCTTTCTTATTACCATCAAAATTATTAGCATTGATTCCTTTCCTCTATGGATTGGCCATTTATACAATTATGCATGGTTTGTAGGTTTCTTTGTTTCAGGAATCAGCTACTTACTATTTATGCAAAGCCAAAAATCAAATAAATAAAAAAATAAAAAATAAAAAATAAAATTTAAAATCTAAAATCTAAAATCAATAATCTAAAATCAACATTCCCTATGGTAGATGAGTT
Source organism: Bacteroidota bacterium (assembly GCA_031423735.1). GTDB lineage: Bacteria > Bacteroidota > Bacteroidia > AKYH767-A > OLB10 > JANXSD01. Next base: position 3,824 of record JANPGA010000280.1, read on the forward strand.
TATGAATGCAGCAATTGACGAAGCTAAAATTGGATTAAGTCAGAATGGAATTCCTATTGGTTCTGTTTTAGTTTTAGATGGAAAAATTGTTGGTCGTGGCCATAACAAGCGTGTACAAGACAATGATCCAATCACTCATGCAGAAATTGATTGTTTGAGAAATGCAGGTCGTGTAGGAAATTATCGCAATACAGTTTTATACTCTACCTTAATGCCTTGTTACTTATGTGCTGGCGCTGTTGTACAGTTTGGGATTAAGAAAGTATTTGCTGGTGAATCAAAAACATTTCCTGGTGCTAAAGAATTCATGGAATCTCATGGCGTAGAAGTTATCGATATCAATAGTAAAGAGTGTATTGAGATGATGAAAGATTTTATTGATAAAAATCCGAAGCTTTGGAATGAAGATATTGGAGAACTTTGAAATGAATTACGAATTACGAATTACGAATTACGAATTACGAATTACGAATTTTTAAGTTAAAAATAAATTTAAAATTTAAAATTTATAATCTAAAATCTAAAATTTTAAAATAAATGTCGATATTAATTAAAAATGGAAGAGTCATTTCAGCTTCAGATGATTATGTTGCGGATATATTTATTGAAGGTGATAAAATTCATACGATAGGAAAGTCATTAGAAGTGAAGGCTGATCAGGTGATTGATGCAAAGAATAAAATTGTCATTCCTGGAGGGATTGATCCGCATGTGCATTTGGATATGCCGTTTATGGGGACATCATCAAGTGATAATTACGAAACTGGGACAGCGGCAGCTTTGTATGGTGGAACAACTATGGTGATTGATTTTATCTTACAAACTCAAGGCAAATCATTACATGATGCGTTGAAAGAATGGCAACTTCGCTCTACAGGAAATGCACTAGGTGATTATTCCTTTCACATGGCTGTAACTGATTTCAATGAAAATACAAAACACGAAATCAAAGATTTAATTGAGAATGAAGGTATCACTTCTTTCAAAACTTTTATGGCATACAAAGGAGCATTGATGATTGATGATCGTCAGATGGTAGGTTTGATGAATGAAGTGAAAAAGCAAGGTGGAATGGTTACTGTTCATGCTACGAATGGTGATATGATTGATTTTCTTGTTGCAAAAAACAAAGCTGAAGGAAATTTATCTCCTCTTTATCATTACTTATCTCAACCTGAAATTACAGAAGCAGAAGCCACAGGAAGATTTGCAGATATGGCATTTTATACTGGTTGTCCTGCATATGTAGTACACATGACATGTGAAGGCGCATTGAATCATATTCGTGCAGTTGGAAAACGTAATCAAAAAGTATTTGTTGAAACATGTATTCAATATTTAGTATTGGATGCTTCTCTTTATGAGAAAGGTTTTGAATCTGCAAAATGGGTAATGTCACCACCTTTACGAGAGAAGAAAGATCAAGAATCCTTATGGGCTGGAATTAATCAAGGAACAGTGCAAATTGTAGCCACTGATCACTGCCCATTTATGTGGGAGCAGAAAAAAATGGGCGAACATGATTTTTCAAAAATCCCTAACGGACATCCAGCCATTGAAAACCGAATGGAATTACTATTTTCGGAAGGTGTAAACAAAGGAAGAATTAGCTTGAATAAATATGTGGAAGTTACTTCAACGAAT
>JANPGA010000281.1:0-3135 GCA_031423735.1 Bacteroidota bacterium
CAAGCATTTATGATCTCACTGTTTCTTGTATTCAACGTTTTGAATTATCGTACACAACAACATTTTATTCCAGCATTAGAATACAAAAAATTTATTGAAAATTAAATGATGACTACTGCAAGTAATACAAAATATATAGGACAAGAATTAGAACTCTTTAAAAAAGCACATAATTGGAAACAATATTATAGAAATATAATATTACCCTATTTAAAAAACGACGTATTAGAAGTAGGTGCAGGTATTGGGGCAACAACTGAACATTTGGTAAATCCTAACGTGAATTCGTGGACCTGTTTAGAACCAGATGAAAGTTTAGCTGTTAATATTCAAACTCTTCTAAAAAATAATCAATTACCTAATTTTTGCAAACTTATTATAGGTACAACAAATGATTTAGATACTTCAAAAAAGTATGATGCAATTATTTATATGGATGTAATTGAACATATAGAAGATGATGCTGGCGAATTAAAAAGAGCTACAGCTTTGCTTAAACCTGATGGTCACCTTATTGTTTTAGTACCAGCACATAATTGGCTTTTAACCCCTTTTGATCATTCAATCGGACATTTTAGAAGATACAATAAAAAAATGCTTAAACAAGCAGTTCCTTCAACATTAAAACAAATTAGAGTATCCTATTTAGATTCTATTGGGTTATTTGCATCTTTAGGGAATAAACTATTTTTGAAAAAATCTTACCCAAATGAAATGCAAATAAAAATTTGGGATTCTGGAATGGTTCCAATATCAAAAATTATCGATCCACTATTAGGTTTCCACATTGGTAAATCGGTACTAGGAATTTGGAAAAACAGTGCATAGTAATAAAAAATGAATCGTAAGAATCTTGAATTATTCATACTATTAATACTTGGCACTGCATCTTTTGCAGTTATTTGTTTACGTATTATTTTTATAAATTCATACCTTCCTGAAACAGGTGGAGTTTCAATAAACGTAGTTTTTGGGATTGAACAATTATTACAAACAGGTAGATTGTATATCAACCCGGAAGAACCCCCTTTTTCTATTATACAATATATGCCATTGCATTACCATATTGTTGCAAGTCTTGCAAAAATATTAAACTTGCAAAATTCCGTTCATCATGTTTTAATGCTTAACAGAACTATATGTTTAGTCTTTGATATTTGCACAACTTTAATTTTAATGAAATGTATTTCAAATAACTTAAAAACAATTGGAACTAGAATAACTTTAGCTGCTGGGCTGCTTTTTTTTCTACTAATTCCAAGCATTATTTTTGGCAGAATTGATAATTTATATTTACTTCTATGGATTATATCCATCTTTAATATATTAATTATTATAAAAAAAGAAAGTTCTAAAACAACTTCTTATTTTTCGAATATAATATTTGTTGGAATAAGTTCATCACTAGCACTACTTACCAAACAAACCGCAGTTTTTTTAGCGTTTTATATATTTTGCTTTTTACTATTTACTTTAAAAAACAAGAAAGCTACAATAACCTATTTTTTCAGTGCCACAATTCCCTTTTTAATTCTTATATTCTATTGGTCACAACCTTCTACTATAGATTTTAAACTTAATGTAGTTGATGGTTTAAAAAATGGAATTAATTTAAATTGGTTTTTTGAAGTATTTGTAAAAAACTATTTCATGAAGAATACTATAATTATTTGTACTGGTATTTTTTCTTGCATACTTCTTCTAAGGAATCAAATAACAAAATTGCATTCATTTATTGGTTTCGGAATTTTATTCTATTTCCTTATAGCACTAATTTTTAGTTTAAAAGGAGGGTCTGGACCAAATTATTATTTAGAATTTAATATTTTATCAATAATTGGTATTTGTATTCTACTGAATGATAATGCAAACTTACCAATTAATAATTTTTTATTTACTGCAATATCATTACCGCTATTTTTATTTGCTTGTGTGAATGATAAAGGCTGGGGCTATATTTCAAAACTAAATAAAGTTAAAAAAGATTATCAAATTTGTGAAAGCGTCACCGCATACATCAAGAAAAATATTAATCCAAAAAATTATGTCTTAACAGCATTCCATAAAGAAAATTGTTTGAATTTAATGTTAGCACCTAAAGCAATTTTTCCTTGTAGAGAAGTAGCATTAACATTCACCTATCCAATGGGCGTTTTTAAATTTCAAAAATATAAGGAGATGATTGATAGCAATCAGATACAATATTATATTGACGAGAAAGATAAACTGCCAAACGAAATTTTAGGTGTATCACTTTCATCGTTTAAACCAGATACGACTATCGGGAATTATACAATATATAAATTATTAAAATGAAAAATAGTTTATATGAACGATTAATATTTTTCATATTGCTTATATATGCAGCGATTAATATAACTGCGCGATTTGTTTTGGCTATTTCCTATCTTCCAGAAATCGGTGGAGGAATGTCGATTAATATGATGTATGGAATCGTTCATCTTCAACAAACTGGAATTTTATATTTAAATCCCGAACATGCTCCCTTTTCAATTATTCAATATACACCCTATTACTATTATTTCATAAATTTTATAGTTAAACTATTACCTGGTGAACATAGCTTACATCAGATAATGGTTATTCATAGAATATTATGTTTAATTCTTAATATACTTTATTGCGTTCTAATTTCAATTACTATTAAAAAAATATTTTCAGGGATTTCTAATAAAATAATTGCATCCTTTGGATTGCTACTTTTTGTCACCACACCCAATATAAATTTTGAAAGAATAGACAATCTTTACTTATTATTTACTTCGATAGCTCTCTGCTCATTTCTAGTTTACTTGATTAGTAAAGAAAAGAATAATAAAGTCAATAAAAAATTAATTATAATTTCTGGCATAGCTTGCGGATTTGCTCTACTTACTAAACAAACTGCCATTTGGACGATTGGATTATTAAGCATCTGGATTTTAGTTTATGAACGTAATTTTAAATTATGGATCCAGTATATTTTAACGATTGCAATTGTTTTTATTCCGCATATAATTTATATGGCATGGGATCATTTAGGCGATTTTAAACTAAATACAATTGATGGATTAAAAAATGGAATCGGAGTTGATTGGCTTAGGCTTGCTGGATCGGGAAGCGGTGGCCAAGGCG
>JANPGA010000282.1:0-5932 GCA_031423735.1 Bacteroidota bacterium
GGACGATTTAACTGTTGTAGAATTTAAATGGGAACCTCAATCGTTAACTTTTTCTGAAATACTATCTTCTTCAGGACTAATGCCACTTCCTCCTTATATGAAAAGGGACGCCGTTGATTCTGATAAAGAAACCTACAACACGATTTATGCAAAAAATGAGGGGTCTGTTGCTGCTCCTACTGCTGGATTACATTTTACACCAGAAATTATTGAATCATTAAAAGGAAATAACTGCGTTATTGATTATGTTACATTGCATGTGGGTGCTGGTACTTTTAAACCTGTAAAGTCGGAGGTAATGGCTGGTCATATAATGCACGAGGAACAAATAGTTGTTTCCTTGTCTACTCTTGAATTGCTAAGAGATAAAATTGATCGAGTCCCTATTATTGCTGTAGGTACTACAACTACTCGAACACTCGAAAGTTGTTTTTGGCATTCAGTTTTATTAATGAAAAATACAGAAGTTGGAAATGAGGTTTCTATTAGTCAGTGGTTGCCTTATTCTTTTCAAGAAAACGAATTGCCTTCTGCAAAAGCTGCTTTAATATTTCTATGTGATTGGATGAGAGAAAACAATTTCCAAAATTTAGTTGGATCTACCCAAATAATTATTGCACCGTCCTATAAATTTAAAATTATTGATGCATTAATTACAAATTTTCACCAACCTCAAAGTACTTTGTTGTTATTGGTTGCTGCCTTAATAGGAGATGATTGGCGTAAAGTATATAGTGAAGCTTTAGAAAATAATTATCGATTTCTAAGCTATGGTGATAGTTCGTTGCTGTTTAAGTCAAACAATATTTATTAATTATTTTTCCTGAAATGAAATTATATATTTAAACATCAACTTTATTCGAATTTTGTATATCATTTTATTTGAGCTACTTTTGGAATTCATAATGAAATTTTATAAAAAAAATCTATGCATAAAATTTATTTAAGACTAGGATGTATCTTTCTTTTAGTTACAATTTTTAGTTGTAAACCTACACTCTATACACCAACTGCAAGTTCCGTTTCTAGCACTGCATCTTTGGAAAATTTAATCAAAGGAAGAGAGCTATTTATTGAAAATTGTGGTAAATGTCATAAATTATACAACCCTTTAGAGTTCACTGATGAACAATGGAGAACGAATGTTAATAAAATGCAAAAGAAAGCACATATTACAGATGAACAAAAGGAATTGGTTTATCAATATTTAATATCACATCCAAGTAAGAAAAAATCATAAAATATTGAGCTTTTATTGGGTTTTATTTACCAATCACCCATATATTCATCCATATCTCTGCGGTCCTTTTTTGTAGGACGACCTGATCCGGATTTTATGTCCCAAGATGCTAAGGCTGCTTGGTGAGATTTTAAGCGTTCAACTTCTTCATTGGGTGTTATATCAATGCAAAAATCTTTAACCATTGCGGCCCCCATTCTTTTTTCTTGAAGCTGAATTACTTTTATTGTTTGATGCCATGGCCCTCTGTGCAAAACAATAATCTCATTGATTTTTATGGTTCTGCTGGCTTTCACTACCATGTTTGCGATTTTAACTCTTCCCTTTTCACATGCTTCAGCAGCAAGACTCCTTGTTTTATAAAGCCGAACAGCAAATAACCATTTATCTATCCTAACTTTTTCGATTTTTAATTCCACCTTTCAAAAATAGGGAATTGAAGAATCACAGAAAAGTTATTTTTTATCGGATATATTAAATACCTTTTGTAGATTCGTGCAAATAAGATTGATATAAATGAAATTTCCTTCAATTAAAATTATTCAAGAGCAATTTATTAGCACTTTTGAAAGATTTCCATTAGCATTAATTAGTGCAATTATTTGTGCATATATTGGGTGTTCGCTAATTAGTAATAGTACTATTCCTCAAGATGAAAACTTAATTCATTTATTGATGACTTTTTATTTAGGTATGATAAGTTTTGTAAGTATCAATTTGTTTTTTTCTCGCTATACTTTTCGAATCTCTACACAATGGATAATTAATGGCTTAATTGCTGCTTTAATGTATTTTTATTTTTCAAGGTTGCCCGAAAAAATTTCAGCTCAATATGCCGCTGAATTTATAATTCTAGTAATGGCTGCCCACCTTTCTGTTTCCTTTTTTCCTTATTTGGTTATTCGAGAAATAAATGGATTTTGGCAATATAATAAACTATTGTTTCTTCGATTTCTTACATCTACGTTGTATTCATCAGTTCTTTTTATTGGGCTATCACTAGCATTTTTAGCAATAAATAAATTGTTTGATGTAAATATTCCTGATAAAACTTATGGATATCTGTGGTGTATGATCGGAGTGGTTTTCAATACATGGTTTTTTCTTTCTGGGATTCCTGTTAACATTAAACAATTAAATACTGTTGAAGAATATCCCAATGGGTTAAGAATTTTTACGCAATTTGTTTTATTGCCATTAGTAACAATTTATTTGGTTATTTTATATGCTTATTTTCTAAAAATTATTTTTACCATGACTTGGCCTCATGGTTGGGTTTCTTATTTGGTGGTTGGTTTTTCTACTGCAGGAATTTTGGCATTGTTATTAGTTTGGCCTTTGCGTGATGATGAAAAACATAAATGGATAAGTAATTATACAAAGGGTTTTTTTATCGCATTGTTTCCATTAATACTTCTATTATGCTTTGCAATTGGACGACGAGTTTCTGAATATGGAATTACTGAAAAAAGATTTTTTATAATTGCACTAGCACTTTGGTTGTTTGTTAATGCTATTTATTTTTTAATAAGCAAAAACAAATATATTAAAGTCATTCCAATGAGTCTTTTTGTTGTAGTAATACTATCAGGTTTTGGACCATTTAGCGCTTTTTCCATTAGCGAAAAAAATCAAATTGGCCGGTTGGAAAAAATATTGTTTCAAAATAAAATTCTTGTAAATGGTAAAGTACTTCCTAATAAAGTAACAGTTTCAAATAAAGATTTAATTACAATTAGTTCTACTATAAATTATATTTGTGAATTCCATTCTTATAGAAGTTTACAACCATTTTTTAAACAAAATTTAGATTCATTATTGATTCCAAAAAAGGATGAGTACATTTTTAAGCCTACTAAAATTATGGACTTGATGGGCTTGGAGTATTCATCAAGTTATAATGAGCAAAACGATAATAGTGATGGGTTTACTTTTCATTACAGTTCTCGTCAATCTGAATTTATTAAATGCACCGGATACGATTATAATTTTAATTTCAATATTTATTGCTATAATGCGGCTAATGAAAATAATTTTACAGATTCTATTTGGCTTGATAGTATCCCCTTTATTTGGAATTATCAAAAGGGAACTTCATTAATAAAAATTAATTACGACCAAGATTCAACAGTTTTTATTGATTTAAAACCTTTTGTATATAATTTAAGAAAATCCTATGGATCAGATAGTTATGATATAGTTCCTGATAAAATGTTGCTAAATTTTCAAAAAAATAGAATTTTTGGGCAATTATATATTCATGATATTAATTTCAAGATGAAACCAGATTCTTCTAATTTCGAATTAAACTCTCTAGAAGCAAAAATGCTTATCGGTGTAAATTTCAAGAAATAGCAATTATTTCAATTTGTATTTATTATCTTTAGGCATCAAAGTGCCATTTCTATTCGAAATTTAAAATTAACATAATAATCAGCAATGAATAAAAAATTTACTCAAATTATTGGAGCTATTGTAGTCGTATTTATTTTACTTATAAATAGCAATGCAAATGCTGCAGTTGGTGATACAACAATTGTTACTGCTCAAAATGCCGTTCACATGAGTAGCCACGGTAACTATAGCTCTTGGGCTGTGTTTCCTGATGGTTCTAAAAAGTATGGTAAGCTAATTTTGAAATACCGAATTGGTTGTCCAAATCAAGCTTGTTCATCATGGGATTATACTACACAAGTATTTGCTGAAGTTCCTACCGGTGCATTAGATAGTACTGTTGTGCAATATCCAGATTTCAAAGTGGATGGAGTTAAAATTGATACGTTTAAATATAATGTAAACATGACTTACATTACTTATTTTAATAGTACGTTTAATGTTATGGATTCTTTTCCTGCAACTCAAAAAACTATTCAATATTATGGTGATGCTCAAAATCCTACTACTATTACCTCTACAGCTTTAGTTTATCCAGGAAATTATTACAATCCTATCTTTAATTCTATTGGAGTTAAAATCGACTCAAGTTATGTTGGTTATAGCAATACTATGATTGTAAATTATTATAATGTTTATACTACCTTCAAAGTAAAGGAACCATTCGAATTAGCACGTGTAATGACTCCTTATGGAAGCACTTATGGTAATACTTGGGGACGTGATTTTATTTATGACTTAACTGATTATGCAACTATTCTTAAAGACAGTATTAATATTCGTATTTTTTATGATGGTTGGTCTGATGGATTTGCTGCTTCTGTAACTTTTTATTTTATTGAAGGTACACCACCAAGAAATGTAATTCGAGTAAGAAATATTTATCCTGATGCGTTTTATGTGATTGGAAAAGCTTCTGATCCTGTAGAAAATCACTTAACACTAAAATCATTAGATATTAACGCTAATGAAAAAATGGCACTTATAAGAATTGTGCCTTCAGGACATGGAGCAGGCACTTCAAATTGTGCTGAGTTTTGTATTAAAAATTATAAATTGCTGATAAACGGAACCCAACGTTTTACTCAGTCAATTTGGAGAAATGATTGTGGATTGAATCCATTGATAGCTCAAAATGGAACATGGGTTTATGATCGTGCAAATTGGTGCCCTGGAGAAAAAACTTTACGTAAAGATCATGAATTAACACCTTATATCACTCCAGGTACTCCTGTCACTATAGATTTAAATTTAGATCCCTATACGAATACTGTTACAGCACAAAACCCAGGTTTTTACATTGATTCACATTTAATAACTTATGATTCTATAAATTTTGTTTACAATGCTGCTATCGAAGAAATAGTTGCTCCAAATGCAGATATCGATCACTCTCGAGTGAATCCAATTTGTAAAAATCCAATTGTAGTTATTAAAAATTATGGATCTCAAGTTTTAACATCTTGTAATATTAATTATGGTATTAAAGGTGGAGCTGTTCAAACTTTTAATTGGACTGGAAGTTTAGCATACAATCAAACAGCAACGGTTAACCTTGGAAGTTTAGCTTGGGGAAGCAGTACTGGTACGCCTGATTTATTTCAAGCATGGACCAGTAATCCTAATGGGAACGCAGATCAATATATGTATAATGATACTTTGAAATCTACGATCACTTTTGCTTCTATGATGCCACCTCAATTTATGATTTATTGGAAAACGAATACTTCTTATCTTGAAACAACTTATACTTTAAAAGATGATGCTGGAAATGTTGTCTATTCTAATAAAACATTGCAATCGGCATTCGTTTATAAGGATACCGTTAATCTTGCTCCAGGATGTTATGAATTAAAGTTTACTGATAGTGGTAAGGATGGATTAAATTTCCCATATGGAGTTACGGGTGGATTTGCTCAGTTAAAGAAAACGGATGGATCTTTTGGTACGCTTAAAGCATTAGAAGGTAACTTTGGAACTTCTTTAGTTTACAATTTTACTGTAGGTTATGTAACTGGTATTGATGAAAAAATAAACAACGTAATTTTCCAATTAGCTCCTAATCCTTCAAATGGATTGTTCTCAGTAAATTTAATGCTTCCTAAAAAAGAGGATGTTCAAATACTAGTTTTAAATCAACTCGGACAAACAATTCGTACTATAAACAAACCTGATTTCAATCAAGAATATTTTGATATTAATTTAGAAGGAAGTCCTAAAGGAATGTATTACGTAGTAATGAAAACCAACTCAGATGTCGTAACTAAAAAAATAATTATTTACTCTATAATTATTTTT
>JANPGA010000283.1:0-29171 GCA_031423735.1 Bacteroidota bacterium
GCTGTATACATATTACCATAAAACTCTAATCCAAACCCAAAGTTTTTTACAACCTTCACAATCATAGCAACATTTGCTTGAACCCCAATTTTCATAAAATGCGAATTAGAAAAATTGTCATAAAAATTATTTTTGCCCCACAATATACCTGGCCCTGCTGTAACACTTAAAATGGCTCTTCTATTTATTAACGATTTTCCAATTCCTAAATTAAAATAATTTTTAGTTTGATCACTTAAAATTTTACTTGATGCATTGTAACCAACTTGATATGTAAATCGCTTTGGGTGCCAATTATAATCTATACCAAGATCTATTCTGTCTTCAATTATTCCTAAACCAAAGTTGGTCCATTCTTTTCGATATCCTTTAATGCTATCATTATGATTTAATGAAAAGGAATTTTTCAATCCTTTACCATTCGCATTAAAAAAAAATATCGTGAATAGAATTATTAAAACAGATTTTATCATTATCAGGCTCTTTATACAAATATACTAAAATGGATAATTTATGGAAACTATTTATTCTCCTTCAATAATTGTTCTGCTGTCATTACAATAATTTCTGCTGCTTTAAAATCTTTTAAGTTTCTCGTTAAGAGTTTTTTGATACCATTTTCAATTGCTGTAAAATATTGTAATCCATCTTCAAAATCTTTGAAGTCGGATGAAAGTGCTAACTCTACTATTTTATCATTTACTGCAAGAACATTTACAAGTGTTTTGAATTTCAAAAGTTTTTTTCTTGCTTGATCCGAAGAATATTGTTTTGATAAAAGATAATTGAGATTTGAAAAGGATAATGATGAAACATATAATTTTATTTTGCCTTGATCAGCTAATGAAAACAAATTTGCAGAGTGTTTATAAAACGGTTCTCGACTACCTAATAAATCTAGAATAATATCAGTGTCTACAAATACCTTTTCCATTACTTATATTTATTGGTTAAGAATTCTGCATATCCTTTTTTATGATCGAAATCTTTTGGCAAATCAATAATGCCCGAAAGACTCCTAACTAAAGGTGTAATTGTATCATCACTTTCTTGATCATTTGTGATACTTAGCAGATAATTCTCAATCAATCTTGAAATACTTGTTTTTTGATCCTTAGCATATTTTTTAGCCTTTTCAATCACAGTTTGCTCGAGTTTGAGCGTTAGCTTAGTATCCATGAGAATGATGTTAGGAATTAATATTACGTACAAATATACAATTTTGGTACGTATAAAGCAATAAAAAATTTAAAATAATATAGCTATAATTTGAGTCAAAGGCCATTAGTGACAATAATTTGTTCCTCTTATACACTTTCAACGCTGTAATTCTCCCTCACTTTTTCAAGAAGGCCTAAAATTTCTTCCTAGCTATTGCTGGTAACCAATTGCATTCGATATTCCTTAAAATGATCAAGTCCTTTAAAGTAGTTAGTATAGTGAGGAGTTTTGTATTTTTCTTTAAAAAGAGAGATCCTAATTATAATTTGGTATTGTGTTTTCTGATTAAACTTCTCCTTTATTCGAATATAATTTTTTACTGCTATTTTTTAAATATTCTTTTATTTCTGCAAAAGTCATAGTCGACATTTCTAAAGAAATTCTCTCCTTAATTTCTCTAAATGTTTTAACTGTATCAAAGTTTTTTTCGGTTGATTTATTTTTATTCTTCATATTCTATAATTTCTTTTGGAGAACGTATTTCTAATGATTGATTTTTCGAACGAATGTTAATGGAACTGTAACCCCTAATTCTATAAACATTTACAATATGTTTAAAATTCCAGCTTACTAAGATGTCAGCTTTAATTATAGTTGCAGTTGCAATATGCACACAGTCATCGAAACTAGTTTGTCCAACAACCTTTTCCGCAACGTATTTTGATGCAAGCGTTAAGATTTCATCAGTAACTACTACGCGCTTTAAGTTTTTATTTGGAAGTTGTTTAAAGAAGTTTTAAATTATTTCAGGTGCACTTAATAGTTCCGTTTCAGTTAGGTCTGAATAAACACAAATAATCTGATTTAATTTCACTCTTTCGAATAACTGCAACGTTAATTCTTCGAACTCCTCATCAAAAGCACCGCCAAAAACTGAAGTGTCAAAATAAAATCTTTGCATTATATATTAGTTAATAATTCAATAAATATACTAACTTTTAATGGAAACCAGGTAATTAGTTTGACAAATAAATCACAAATAATCAATTTTTACAACGATAAGTTATATCTAATTTTTCATTTTTTTTAAGTGCTATAAAAATAAAAATTAAATATCTATGTATTTTTAGCTTTCTTATACACTTTCAACGCTGTACTTCTCCCTCACTTTTTCAAGAAGTCCTAAAATTTCTTCATAGCTATTGCTGGTAACCAATTGCATTCGGTAGTCCTTAAAATGATCAAGTCCTTTAAAGTAGTTGGTATAATGACGGCGCATCTCCACAATTCCAACGTATTCACCTTTCCATTCGATGGATTTAGCAAGGTGAACTTTGCAAACTTCAACACGTTGATTGATATCGGGTGGAGGTAAATAAGTTCCTGTTTTTAAATAATGTTTTATCTCCTGAAAAATCCATGGGTAACCAATGCTGGCTCTTCCAATCATTACTCCATCAATGCCAAATTTATTTTTTAATTCTAATGCTTTTTGCGGTGAATCAACATCTCCATTTCCAAAAATCGGGATCTTAATACGAGGGTTGTTTTTTACTTCTCCAATGAGTGTCCAATCTGCCGGACCTTTGTACATCTGCGCACGCGTTCGTCCGTGAATGGATAAAGCTGCTATTCCAATATCTTGCAAACGCTCTGCAACTTCATTAATATTTTTCGTGTTATCATCCCAACCTAAACGCGTTTTAACAGTTACCGGACGATTAGCAATTTTAACAATCTCGGAAGTCATCTGCACCATTTTAGGAATATCTTGAAGTAAGGCCGCACCCGCACCTTTACAAGCCACTGCTTTCACCGGACAACCATAGTTAATATCAATCAAATCAGGATTTGCATGATCTGCAATGATACCTGCTTCGCGCATCGAGTCAATATCAGAACCAAAAAGCTGAATTCCAATTGGACGTTCATATTCGAAAATATCTAGCTTCATCACTGATTTTGCAGCATCACGGATTAGTCCTTCGCTGGAGATAAACTCCGTATACATCAAATCAGCACCATATTGTTTACATACATATCGAAATGGCGGATCACTTACATCCTCCATGGGTGCAAGTAAAAGTGGGAACTCTCCTAATTCTATTGATCCTATCTTAACCATTTATGTACTTGAAATATTTTTGAATTTAATAATGAAACATCATTTAGCATCTTCGATAAGTTGCTAATTGTTGGCTTTCATCAACTTTTAGTTCTTTAACTTCGCACAAAAATACAAAAGAATGCTCCTTCGCGGATTACTTGTTGACCGTCCACCTTACAGAAAGTTTCTAATTGTAGTAGGACTCACTTTATTATGTGCAATTATTTTCACAATTATTGGATCATTTTTGGCGTCCATTTTATATGGAATTAACCCAATGACAAATGCTGGGATTTTGCAGGAAGTTAGTAACCCCAGTGTAGTTAGTGCCTTGAAAATGATGCAGTTATTCTCTGCAATTGGAACTTTTATTGTCCCGCCATTTATTGCTGCTTACTTATTTGATGCTAGTCCGTTTGGTTATTTGGGATTAGAAAAAACCGCTAAACCCATTATTTTTTTACTAGTAGTTGTTTTAATGTTTGCAATCGTCCCTTTTATAAATTGGATGATCATCGTAAATGGAGATATGCATCTTCCTGAAGCCTTAAAGGTTGTAGAAGAATGGATGAAAACATCTGAGATTCAGGCTGCTGAGATTACTAAAGTATTTTTGAATACGAGTACAGTTAATGGTTTAATCCTAAATTTATTCATCATTGCAATTATTCCAGCGATTGGAGAAGAGTTGTTATTTAGAGGAATGATTCAGCGATTGTTTAAGGAGTTAAGTGGAAATGTACATGTAGCGATTATACTTGCTGCTCTTTTGTTTTCAGCATTACATCTTCAATTTTACGGTTTCTTCCCAAGGTTTGCTTTAGGTGTACTTTTGGGATATCTCTATTTATGGAGTGGAAGTTTATGGTTGCCGATGCTAGCTCATTTTGTAAATAATGCTGCTGCCGTAATCTTTTCATGGATGGAAGCGCGGCAAGGCCTACCATTTAATCAAGATACTTTCGGAACTGGAACAGGCGAGGAAATGGTTTTAGCAACTTCCGTATTTTTAACCTGGGGGATATTATTTGTTATTTTTAAGCAATTAACAAATAAGGAAAGAGCATAATTAATCACACAATTTACTTCTTAAAGACGTCATTTTAATTCTGCATTCTGCATTCTACATTCTGAATTGATTTGTTTTATTGCACAATCCCCCTATTTTCCGTACCTTTGTATTCGCAAATTCGTTAATTGAAGAAATTTATGAGAAAAGCACGTATCCTTTTTGTGTCGAGTGAGATTCATCCATACCTTGAAATGGATGAGCAAAGTAAGATTGCACGTTTTCTCCCACAGGGGATCCAAGAGCGTGGGAAAGAGATTCGAACTTTTATGCCGAAATTCGGTTGTATTAATGAGCGTCGTAATCAATTGCACGAAGTAATTCGTCTCTCAGGAATGAACCTAATTATTGATGATTCTGATCATCCTTTAATCATTAAAGTTGCTTCTATTCAAGCGGCTAGAATGCAAGTTTATTTCATTGATAATGAAGAGTATTTTCAACGTAAACAGACGTTCCGTGATGCCGATAATAAGTTTTTTGCTGATAACGACGACCGTTCCATTTTCTTTTGCCGTGGTGTTTTAGAAACGGTTAAAAAGCTTGGATGGGCTCCCGATATTATTCATTGCCATGGTTGGATGACAGCCCTTTTACCATTATTTATCAAAACAAGCTACAAAGACGATCCAATGTTTCATAATAGTAAAGTGGTTTATTCACTTTATAACGATGAATTTGAAGAGTCATTCAATGCTAATTTTGGAAAGAAAACCCAAATGGAAGGTGTTGTTGCCAATGATGTAAAAGAGCTTAAAGAGCATGATTATGTTGGCTTAACCAAGTTAGCAATGCAATGGTCGGATGGTGTGATTCAAGGAGCTGCAACTATTCACCCAAAGGTGGAGGAAGCTTTCAAAAAATTAACGAAGCCAACTTTGGTATATCAATCTCCAGAAGATTATGTGCCGGCATATGATAATTTCTATGATGAAGCACTATTGGAAGATGTTGTTTTAGCAGATTAAAACCTATTAGCTATATTTTAACTTTTACGATTGCACTAAGCCGGATATTTTCCTGTACTTTCGCCCTATGTTTCGTTTAAAAAATTCTTGCCTTACCTTATGTAGCATTTTGCTCATACTGTTTGTCTCTTCTTGTGCTGATCCCGACAAAATCGGACTCGATTTACAGCCAACTTCCGAAATCCCTGTAGTTGGGACTATCGATACTTTCGATATTCAAACCTACACTGTAAAAGAGGATTCTTTGGTAATGTATGCAACGTATAAAAATTCAATTGAGGCTCCTACTTTATATTTAGGAAGTCTTGATGATCCAAATGTTGGTAAATCGTTTGGCGGTTTTGCATCTCAAGTGAGAGTTGGAAATACAATTGTTTCAGGCACTTCAGGTACTTTTGGAAGTGTTACAAACCCCGATTCAATAGTGTTAAGTTTAGCTTATAAAAGTTATGTTGGTGATACTACCTTAAAGCACAGTATTTCAGTTTATGAACTTACGGAAAGTCTTGCGAATGATAGTACTTATTATTCAGGCCGCGTTTTCAATAAAAGCATGCTTCCAATTGGTCATATTGATGATTTTATTCCAAATTTTACTGATTCAATTTCTATTAACGGAGTTAACCTAGCTCCTCATTTAAGAATTCCTCTTTATCAAAGTTTTGGTAACAAAATTATGACGGCTACTTCAACACAGCTTGAAGCTGGAAATTTTCTTTCTTTCATTAAAGGAATTGTAGTGGTAGATAGTGTAGAAAATGGTGGTTGTATGATTACCATGTATTCTAATTCAACGCTAAATAGATTGACTCTTTATTATACAGTTGGAACAACTCCTACTAGCTATGAATTTGTGATCGATGGCAATGTGGTTCGAACAAGTTTTTTTCATCACGAATACAATAGCGATTATTTAGATACTCTTTCAGATGTAAGTATAGTTACTCAGTCGATGGCAGGCTTAAAAACCAAATGTAAAATTGTTGACTTAAGTAAATTATATGCAAACGGAAAAGTTGCGATTGCTTCTGCTAAAGTTAAGTTTGTAACTAAAACTGGAACGATAGATGGAAAATACGTTCAACATAATAACCTTCTACTTTTAGGAAGTGATTCTCTTGGCAAAAACACTACCTTTATTGATGCATTAGAATCTTCAAGTTATTTTGGGGGTTCCTACGATCAAGCTACTACATCTTATACCTTTAATATTGCTCGCTATCTTCAACGAACTTTAACTAATGTTGTTGATAAGGGTCAAAAAGATTACGGTTTCTATCTTATTGCTGGCGGAAGTACATCAAACGCACAACGAACAGTTTTAGAAGGCGGCTCATCAGTTAAATTAATTGTTACGTACACTAAAGTAAATCCATAACTATGTGTGGAATTGTTGCCTATATCGGAAAGCGTGATGCTTATCCAATCGTAATCAAAGGTCTTCAGCGATTAGAATATCGTGGATATGATAGCGCCGGAGTTGCATTAATTGAAAATGGACATCTTAATGTTTACAAAAAAGCAGGAAAAGTTTCTGACCTCGCCGACTATGTAAAGGGAAAAGATATCAATGGAAATATCGGAATGGGGCACACGCGTTGGGCGACTCACGGTGAACCTAATGATAAAAATGCTCATCCTCATTATTCGCAAAATCATCAATTTGCAATCATCCATAATGGAATCATAGAAAACTATGCAACCATTAAACAAGAATTAATTAAAGAAGGTCATACTTTTTCAAGTGATACCGATACAGAAGTTTTAATTCATCTTATTGAAGAGATTTATAACAATGGTGAATTGGTTTTGGAAGAAGCAGTACGTCTTGCTTTAGGTGAAGTTGTTGGTGCGTATGCAATAGTTGTATTATCTAAAGATGAGCCCAATAAATTAATTGCTGCTAGAAAGGGATCTCCTATTGTTGTAGGTATTGGAAAAGATGAATTTTTTGTTGCATCAGATGCTACTCCAATTATTGAATACACTAAAAATGTTGCATATCTTAATGATGGTGAAGTTGCAGTTATTGATAATGGTAAACTTACAGTTAAGACTATCGGTAACGAAATAAAGATACCCTACATTCAAGAACTTGAAATGAAACTTGAAGCACTTGAAAAAGGTGGTTATGAGCATTTCATGCTAAAGGAAATTTATGAGCAACCGCGTTCAATAGCAGATAGTATGCGTGGACGATTTGATGCGAAAACGGGATCATTACGACTTGGTGGTATAAGTGAGTTTGAGAAAAAAATGACGAATGCAAAACGCATTCTTATTGTTGCTTGTGGAACATCTTGGCATGCTGGTTTAGTTGCCGAATATTTAATTGAAGATTTAGCAAGAATACCTGTTGAAGTTGAATATGCCTCTGAATTTCGTTATCGCAATCCAATAATTTATGAAGATGATATTGTGCTTGCAATTTCGCAAAGTGGTGAAACTGCTGATACACTTGCTGCTATTGAATTAGCAAAAAGTAAAGGAGCAACAATTTTTGGAATTTGTAATGTTGTTGGTTCAAGTATTCCGCGAGCTACACATGCGGGTTCATACACACATGCCGGACCAGAGATTGGCGTAGCATCAACAAAAGCATTTACTGCACAGGTTACAGTATTAACCTTGCTAGCATTACAGATAGCACATAAACGCGGTAGTATAACTGAATCACGATTCCGACAATTATTAAATGAGTTAGAACGCATTCCGAAAAAAGTTGAAACTGCTTTAAAAGCAAATGATAAAATTCAGGAAATTGCCGAACGCTTTAAGGATGTGCATCACTTCTTATATTTAGGAAGAGGATACGGATTTCCAGTAGCATTAGAAGGTGCTTTAAAGCTGAAAGAAATTTCTTACATACATGCAGAAGGTTATCCAGCAGCAGAAATGAAGCATGGACCAATTGCATTAATCGACGAAGAAATGCCAGTAGTTGTAATTGCAACGAAGCAAGGCTCTTATGAAAAAGTGGTAAGTAATATTCAAGAAGTAAAGGCACGTAAAGGAAAAATTATTGCAATTGTTACCGAAGGTGATGAAGTAGTAAAAGAGATGGCGGATTATGTTATCGAAATTCCGGAAACGGATGAAGTATTAGTTCCTTTAGTAAGTGTTGTACCGTTACAGCTTTTAGCATATCATATTGCAGTAATGCGTGGATGCAATGTTGATCAACCAAGAAATTTAGCGAAGAGTGTTACTGTAGAATAATTAAGAATTAAAAATTAAGAATTAAAAAACGGAGCGATTCAGTATGAATCGCTCCGTTTTTGTTTTGGAAGAGGTGGTTTATAGTTTTACGAAATTTTTAAATTCAGAATTTTTTCCATCAATAATTTGCAACACATAAATTTGCGCGGATAAGTTTTTTATTGAAATTGATTCACCTAAGATGTTTCCATTTTGTATAATTCTTCCTGTTAAATCGTAGATTTTATATTCTGCATCCACTATCGATTGAGAAGTGTTGATATGGAGGATTTCATTAGCTGGATTCGGATATATATTAAAAATATTTTCTGGAACCTGGTTATAATTTATAGATGTAGTAATAGCATTTCTATCAATACGATAAATACCACCATTACATGCAGCTTCAATTCCACAATAAACATAGGCAGAAGTCGCATAAAGTGCACCTACTCCGTAAGCGCATCCATTAGGCATACCATAATTAAAAGTGGTCCAAGAAATACCACTATCTAAAGAGCGATAAATTCCTTCAGCTCCACTATTTGTAAATCCCCCGGCTAACATTGCATTTCCAACATTAATAATTTTATTTATTGTTGGTGCTGAAATCGGTCTATGAATCCAAGTACTACCATCATTATTTGAAGTGTAAATATTACTTCCAGTAGAAATAAATAAGTTAGTTCCATCAGTAGCAATTGTTGGTATAGAAGTGATACCTGGAAGTCCTGTATTTATTGGCGTCCAATTGCCACCAGAATTAGATGACATGAACATTCCATTATTGTAAGTGCCAGCAAATAATAAATTATCCTTTACAAGTATAGATAAAATACTATCTGTTGTAAGTCCTATATTAACTGGAGTCCATGTAATTCCACTATTTGGCGACATTAGAATTCCACTTGATCTTGTTGCTGCATAAATTGTATCGTTAAGGATGGCTAAATCCCAAACGAAATTCTCATGACCTGTTGTATAAACAGCATTCCAAGTTGTTCCATTATTTGCTGAAAAATAAATGGCAGAATCAGACCCAGCAAAAAGCCCTACTGTTGATTTCTTTAAGCTTAAGGCATAAATTCCTCCAGAAGGAAAAAACCAATTACTACCTGAATCAACGGAGAAGCAACTACCTGTAGATAGCAATAGCCCAGATGACTCAATAAAGCATTTTGGAATATAGTTGCAATTACCATTATTGCCCATTTGCCATTGAGGTGTTTGTGCTTTCAATATAAAACTAGTGAGAATCAATGATAGTTGTAGAATTCGTTTCATAATTATTGTTCGAAACATTTTAGGTCATTTTCTATTTCAAAATTACGAATAAATTGAAGGATTAAAAATAAAAAAGTTGGATTAATATACAAGTCTGACAGTACACAAATCACTGCAAAGCCTCCACCATCAGACTCCCAACTTCCTTGTAGTTAAATTTTTTTTCAACGTCTAAAAGAGCTTGATTTTTTAATTGATTCGTGTCAATTTTTCCTTCAACTAATTCATCAATTTTTCGTGCTAGGTCGGATGCGTTTTCAGTTTCGAAAAGCAATCCATTTATATTGTCATTTATTAGTTCGCGATTGGGCCCTAGGTCGGACGCAATTACAGGAACAGGGAAACTCATTGCCATCAACAATACTCCCGATTGATAAATTACACGATAAGGGAGAACAACACACTTTGCAATTGAAAATAAAAGATCACGTTCTTCATCGGTAATATGACGAATTATTGGAATGATTTTATTCGATAATTTTTTATTCGCAATTTGATTTTCATACTTATCCCAATTTTCATTTCTTAGTTTACCAGCAATTATTAAATGAACATCTGTTTTACATAGTGAAATAGCATCAATTAAAATATCTAACCCTTTTGCTTTTTTAATCTGCCCAAAGAAAAGAATAATTGGTTTTTTTAATTTCATTAAAACAATTAGCCTACTATCTAAGTCAATTAATACTTGATTATTATCTTTTAAGGATTGTAACAAAGAATCATTTGGATGATATTTTTTAAATATGGATGTAAAATTTACATGAGGTACTACACTTATTGTTTGTGCAGCAGTGGAGGAAATGCTTTTTGAAAGTTGTAGTTTGCTAAATTGATTATGTACAATTCTTTTATTTGGCAAAATACCAATTACCGTTTTACGAATTATTGGAATGGTAAAAGTATCCAAGCTTTCGATATCGTGAACAATGGCAGCTAATTTGAAGCCCATTAATTTTACGAGTGAAAAAGTGAACAAGTCAAACATTCCAGCACGAAAAACGTGTAAAATAATCCAGTCAACTTTATTTTTTTTTGCATCAATTAATGCTTTAAAGAATCCTGAAAAATTACTTGTTATAGCTGCAATTTTACTTACACCTATATTGAAAAATAATTTTTTATAATGAATGGTGCCATCATTAAAATCAAAATTGGAATATAGAAAAACTTCTGAATTATCTTCTACTATGCCTTTAGAAAGTAAGACGTCATAATAATCCATGCCAGCTTTGGCTCCTACAGGATCAATGATGCAAACTTTCATAAATTATTAATAGAATTTGCTATTTAGTTTTGTTTTTCGAGAAATAATTATTGATCATATACTTCCAAATATCAGCTTCTCTTCCTGTGTTTTTCAAAGTCCATTTTTCAGGAAGATCGTTTGGATTAGCTACTTCAAAAAAAGGATTCCAAAAATCATGATCAGGATTATATGCGAAATAGGTCCAACTCCAACCTGCGTTATCTAAAATATCTGCAACATCTATTACCCATTGGTTCCCACCTTGAGCCCAACGAACAGCTTGAAATTCTCCAACATAAATAAGGTTACCGGTTCGAACTTCAAAATCTTTTAGAAATTTAAAATTATTTATAAGTGTTTCCTTGTTACATGGTCTCATACTTATTGTTCCTGGATAAGTAATTCCTTTCGGAAGTTTTCTGATACCTTGATGAGTAAAAGGGTGAGGCACATACATATGTGCACCGTAAATTAATTTATCATCGTTAATATTAAAACCATTAAATCCTTTATAATTTTCCGGAGAACCCCAAGGGCCAGGATTTAATAAGAAATATCTTTGATTATCATATTTTCTAATAGTGCTTAATACTCGTTTATAAAAACCTTCTAGATTGGGAGGAGTTTTTGCTTTGTCAAAAGAGCTTGTTATAGCTGGTTCACCAATAACTTCATAAGCGCTTAATTCATCACCACGTTCCTGATATCGTTTTACAATAATATCCACCATGTTGATTGTGCTATCTTGGTAAGTACGATTATTCCAAAACTCTTCTGATTTATCATCTACTTCTTTCTTTGGATCTAAAACAAGATAATTAAATGCAATTATACTTGTCATGTCATATTTTTTGCACTCATCAAGAACTTTATCAATCCAATTAAGTTCATCATAAAATGCTTTTGTAGGATTGCTATTTTCACGTTTCGCACGTAGTGGAGATTTTGGCTGAATACGTATAAAGTTTACACCAATACTATGGAGATATTCTACATCATGAAAATCTGAATGGGCTGAAGGCATACAAACTCCTTTCCAAGGCCAGTTTTTGGGTAAAGGTTTATTTTTATTCTTCAGTTCAGTTTTTTGTAAAGTTGCATTATTTTTCGTTTTCGAAACTTTGTTATTTGTTTTATCCGTGGAGGAACAACTGGCTGATATAAAAAAAAATATAACAGTTGATATCAGGGAAATGGATAAATGGGTTTTTGCTTTCATGATTAAGAAATTAGAGAACTAAATTAAACTAAAACAATAATGCAATGATTTATTTTCAAGTTAATGTTAACTATAAAAACAATATTAAATAGTTGTATTAAACAAACATTTGATCTAGTATAAAGAAAAGTGAATAAAACTAGTGAAATTTATTTTTTTGCTTTCGCAATTACCGCCAACCCTGAACAATACCATTTACTGGGGAATAATTTAAAAAGAGCTAATATGGATTTTCCTAATGTATTTAATTCCCAAATATCTCCATCATTTTTTCTTAGGAGAAACCAATCAGCCCATAATCCAATGTGACGTCTTGATTCATTTTTAGGATAATCATCGAATGATACTTCAACAATTTCGAATCCTGCATCTTTGATATAACCTACTAATTCATTTTCAGTAAACCGATATTCCCAGAAATATGTTTTCTTTCCTATAAGGCGTGCGAAAAAGAAAAAAATACTTCTTATTGGATGAGAAAATAACTGGCGCAAAGGATTTAAATAGGGGGTCGTAATAATGGCATATCCATCAGGTTTTAATATCCTTAATGCCTCTTTTAATGCTGGCTGTGGACCATTTTCAAAATGTTCTATTACACCTAATGAAATATAGGCATCAAACGAACTATCAGGATATTTTAAATCAAGAATATTACCTAATTCAACAGAAACGGTGGGATTGAACTTTTTAGCTGTATCAATAATGGTTTGATTGTATTCAATACCAATTATGTCATGTCCACGAATCTCAAACCAATCGCACCACGCTCCATATCCACATCCACCTTCTAAGATTCTAAATTTTTTGCCGGTTAAATATTTTTCAAATAATGTGCTTAAGGTTCTATTTTCAAATCCATTAAGTTCACCTTCAAGAGTTCTTGAATTCCATTGTGAAAGATCATGATCGTCTCCTTGTTTTAAAGAAAATAACTTGTAACTCATTTCGTGTTTAATATTAATGTATTTAAAATCAAAAATTTACGCATTTATCTGTTGAAATTATCTTAATTGATTTGCGGGAATTAAGTTTAATCAAAATTACAATTAATCAACGAAGCAACTAGAACTTTTTAAAGGTAAATTTAAATGAGTTTTAATGGGTTAATGTTAAAAAATTATTTTAGAAAACGTTGAACCATAAAACTGAGCATTCCTTTAGTACGATTCCAGTTAAGTACAAGAGCTAAAAATCCTTTTAATGGAAGGGTGAGGGCATAAGAAGCATTATTAAAAAAGCCTCCTTTTTTCTCAGTTAAGGAATAATTTAATTGTATCATTTGATGTCGGGTTATATTCTCACAAATTTCGATTTCTGTATCATTTAACCCTCCTTTTTGCCATGCACCCGACCTGCTTTTGTCTACGCCCAATTTTGAAGGGTCGTCTTTTTGTGTTGAAGATCCAACTTGAGGAACATTCAACATCTGTTCATCAAAAGCAATATTTGCATGTTTACAAATTGCTTGTAATGTTTCTGAAGGCGATGAAAGTAAATCTTCAAAACGGATAGTTATAATTTCATTTTGTTTAAAGGATAAACCGGTTGAAACTGCATTTCTCCATAATCGTGAGATTACCAGTGGATGGTAATTTGCCCATACTCGCAAGGCTTCTTTTTTACTTACATAATGTCCACCCATTTTCCTACGTAGGTGTCGATTTTTTTGTGATAAGACAACATCCCTTGGATCCCGAACTATATGAATTATTTTTGCATTAGGAAATTTTCTTAGTATTTGTTCTATCTTAAAAACATTTCCAGGTAAGTCTTCACATGGAATTTTTTTTCCATTTTTTAAAGTTGTACTACAAACAAAATGATAATAAGCATCCCAAGAATCTATCCCTTCAAAATAAAATTTGTCTGCTAATATAAAAGCATCATTATTGAATGATGTTAACTCACGCTTAGCATGAAAACCTCTTTGTGAAACATCAAGAAGCCAAGAAAAAACAGTAATTAGCTTTTCTTTAGAAAGAGGTTCTTCTTCTTTTCCATGAGGAATGCATGGGCCAAATAAATGCAATTCAGGGAAGCTAAAAATATCCTTATTACGACCAAGCATCCGGCCAAGCATAGTTGTTCCAGAGCGACTATTCCCAACAATGAAAATTATTTTTTCTTTATTCATTAATACTTTTCGATAGAGTCTGGTTTTCTTTAATACGATATTTGTAATAATAAATTAATCCAAAGAATACAGCTACTACACCAAAGTATTTTTGATTAGTTGCAGCAGTAAACATATCAACAAATAAGAATATGAAAAAATATTGCGAAACTAATAGTAAAACATCTTTATTTTTTTTATCTGTTTTTCGGTATTTAAATGCGAGAATAAAAGGTATGTAAAATACAAGAGTACCTAAGATTCCATAAACATAAAGGTTTCCTAAAAGTCCAACATCTGTAGGATAGAAATATCGATTTACCATCCTAAATCCATCATTCCAACGACCGCTCAAAAATCCTACGCCAAGAACCTTATGTTCAACAAATCCTTCCATTGCTATTTTCGACTCGAGGAATCTAATGTTCGCAGATGATTCTGTTACTTTTACTCCAGTAATTGTTTCATATGCGCTTATATATAATTTGATGTTTTTTGCAAAAAAATTTGGAGCAATAACCGAAGTTAATCCTACTATCAATATTAAAACTGCTATACTGCCAATTAGCAATTTAATTATGCGTGTTACTTTAAAATTTAAAAAAACATATAAGCCAATGGTACCTATAATTGCAATCATTTGAGTTCTATCAAGAAGATAAACAACAATATAAATCGAACAAAGCGCAACACTAAACCACCATATTTTTTTTCGTTCATGCCAAACTTGAAATATTGAATATAAAAAAAGAACGTAAATACAGGAGTCTGGAAATTCATATCGATAACCTTTATTCATACTTAGAACTACAAATTCAGTATCAATAAATTGTGCTGGGTTTACAAATATGTAAAAGAATAAAAAGATGAATAATAAGATTATTAGTGATCGAATAAGGTAACGTTCTAAATCTTTTAATTGTATCCATTGTCTATCCAATGCCGTTACAATAAAGTGCGCTGATAATAAATAATATACTTGGCGCTGTGCAAGAAATCCAAAAACCAAGGGCTGACCAAAAACCTTGCTAGCTTGTAAGGCACTAATTAAGGGCATTAAAATGAACGGTAACATAATTAATGTGATCATCCGAATCTTCCCGGTTCTAATACTTCTTTGCCATTCATTAAGATAATGAAGAATCAGAAATACCAAAAAAGAAGAAGTTAATACATCTACAATGGCTTTTTGAGGAATACGAACAAAGCATGAAAAGGCACTTGCAAAGAAAAGGAACCAAACTATTTGAAGTATGGTCTCTTTTAAGATGAATGGAATTCCTGTTTGCTTCATTTAATTTTTAAATGGATATTTGAATTTTAGAGAAATAAAATTATGCCTCAAGAACCCACGATGGTAAGTTTTTAATATGATGTTTTTTCAATATTGCTAATAAATCCTTATTTGGTTGTTTATATATATCATGTAATTCCTGTTCCGCTTTGAGATTTTTATTTTCAGTGTTTGATTTTTTTTCATTTAAGGAATTATAGATTGAACGAACGAATCTTTTAATTTTAATATTACTTCTCCAAAATGTTTCTGTATGATAATTTACCCAAAGAGCAAATTTATGAAGTACCCCTAATTTATAATCAACAGTTCTATTTTCAATTTCGAAGTCATTTTTTTTGTAAACATTAGGATTAATACCTAGCCATTTGCAAATCCGTTTTACTGTGTGAGGAGTATCCGCAACAAGATCATCAAAAAACACTACAAGTAATTTATCTCCAAAAGCGTTTATCCATTCTGGAAGATAATTTGCATATACTCCTTCAACTAATCCTTCTTGGGTAATATCAACACTAGAATTACTTCGAACACCTTCAGATATTTTAACTGATTGATTAATAAATTCGAAAAGAGTTGTCTCTGATGGAATAATCATTTTTGTTATGTTATGCCTGTAAAACGAAATAAATCGGTCAACTGGATTTCTTAAAATCATAATTACCTTGACATTACTTCCTAAAGTTTCCTTAATAGCATTTATTAAAGAAGTTCCTCCATACAAATAACTTGGAGTAGTTTCAAGAATATACTTTTGATTTTTGCAATGACTAAAATGTTTAGCGTATTCTTCTTTATTTGGAACTGGTTCATTGTATCGTGCAGGAAGTAAAAAAGCAAGTTCTTTTATAAGTGAGCCACAAACATCGGGATGTAATGACAAATAAGTATGCAAGGACGTTGTTGCCGCTTTATGCACCCCACCAATAATTAAATTTGGCAGACAGTAATTGTCATTTGTATTGGCCATAATATTTTACAATAATTAGTTAAATAATATTTGGTGTGTAAGAGTTTATTATCTAGTTCCAAGTTGATAAGTCCCTATTTATAAGTTCTTCAAGTTTATGGATATCTTCCATATATAGTTTGTTCAAGGATTGAATAACATCATTATCTTCTGTTGAAATTTCTGGTTTAATATAAATTAATTTTTTCAATTTTAATTTTAAAGGGCTTCTTTTTAATAATTTTCTTACATGTACTCTTAGTACTCCCAATCCCATAATTTTATTTAAAATTTTATTTCGCGGGATGTTAGCTGAGTTATGTTTCGAAGAAAGGTTTGGTTGAAAATTTTCATCTATATTTAGAAAGCTATATATGTTTTTTATAATTTCCTGAGAATCTTTTTTTAGATCTTCTTGTAATATTATATGTACATTTTCATTAGGAAAAATATCCAGATATCTTTTTACTTGTTCATAATAAAATCCTAATTCGATGTATAATGAAGCCGCTCCCCAAGTTTTATATGGATGTTTGCGATCTTCTTCTAAAGCATTTTTAAACGATAAATGTGTATTGCCAATGCGTAAATCCATCAAGTAATGAGACCAAGCTCTTTTGGATGGATTCCTTAGCACGATTATAATTTTGGCCGATGGGTTAAAAGCAAATATTTCTTCAGCAGCAGTTTTCGAATATAAATATGAAACACTTGCTTCACCAATTGCTTTTGCATTATTTGCAAATCGAAAAAGTGCGAGATATTGTTTACGGTCTGTAATATATGCTCTATGAAGTATGTCATTCATATCGCTTTCAATAAACTTATCAATAGCTTGAGCAGATAATTTTTTCTTGTCACTATCTCTAAGGTACTCAAGGTTAATATCGGTTGAAAAATGATGGGGTTCTTTTATTGGTGATAAATAAACTTGTGGATGACCTAGTAAATAATTATAGACAGAAGTCGTTCCTGCTTTTGCAGCACCAACAATAAAAAAGTTAGGAAAATTACTTGACTGTGCCATGAATTAAATTAATAGTAGTTAATTGCAATTATTTTTTTCAATATTTTATTTAATCAGTATTAGGTTTTATTAAATAATTTAGACCTGGAATATAAATTGAAAGAATGTTCATCTTTCGATAGGTATAGATTACGGAGGCAATATTTTGAACAATTTTTGCTGCTGCAGAAACAATTGCTGCTCCAATTATTCCATATTTTGGAATCAATAGAAAATTAAGAATTATACTTCCTAATGCAGTGCTAGTTATTATTGTATTATACGATTTCTGATGACCAGTCATTTGTAATAATATGCCAACAGAACCAGTAATGCAATTTACGAAATTCCCAATGGCCATAATGCATAGTGCAATCCATGCTGATTTGAATTCAGTTCCGAATATTGATAATATAAATTCTGGAAAAATTAAAATGAACGCAATTACAGGTAAAGTAATAAAGAAGATTAAACGTGTAGAATTAAACACATATTTTTTCAATTGTTTTGTTTCTCCTTTGCTGTGGAGTTCTGCAAATATTGGAGCTTGAATTGCATTTAAAGCAAACAATGCTATAGCAGAGGCCGCCGCAATTTTAAATGCAGTATCATAAATCCCTACCTCTTCCTGCGTACGAAAAATTCCAAGTATTAAGTTATCCGTCCATCCAAAAATAAAAAAAATTGAACCTGTTAACATCATCGGTAATGATTCATTTAGAATCAACTTCCAATCTTTATTTAATGCAGCGTTAACTTCTTTAAGATTATTAAATCGATACCAGGATATAAAACTAATTATTGATACTGTAAATGTGGAAATTGTAAAACACACTGCAGGACTAAATTCAAGGTTTGCATATATGGATAGACCAACAAGTCCTGCACCTATCAAAGGAATTAATGCACGGAAGATCGCAAAGCCAGTCATATTTTTATACCCTCTAAATGCAGAACTGTTAATAAGCATTAAAACAAACGGAGGTAATGAAAATCCTATTATTTGAATAGAAAATGTTAACTCGGGTTTATGAAATAGATGAGTAGAAATCCATGATGCTGATATTACTAAACAAAATGTCCAAAAGAAGGAGCTTATAGCCGTTAGTTGAAGTACTTGTTTATAAGCAGTTTTTACTTCACTAAAGTCACCACTCGAGCTTTTTGCTGCAATTATTCTTACTAGTAAATTATCAAGGCCCATTAGGGAAATGGTTGCTACTAACTGAATAATAGTGTACGAAAGTGTAAATGTACCAAGGGCTTTGGCTCCTAACATCCTAGCAACCACTAAAACAAAAATATATTGAGTTAACATTCCTCCTGCTCTAATAATAAGAGCTAGCGAACCTTTCTTCATTAAAAAAGAAGAATCCTTACTTAAGGAATGAAGTTTTTTCAATGTTTTTTTGAGATAAGTAAATCAGAGGAGTTTTGGAATCCCTCAATGCAAAGAAAATAGGATAGAGGCATCTAAAATCACTAAATCAAAAAGGCTTTCAACAGAGAGGTGTTCACATAAAAATTGTGGAGAGAAGGTGGTATAGAAAAATATTGATTTACCTTAAACTAAGACATAGAGGATATCAATGATTAATTTTTAGTAAATGATTTTTTAAACAACCTTAAGCTAGTCAATTTTTACTACAACCACACCAGTACCATAGGCAAGAACTTCGGTTAATCCATTCATTACTTCATTGGCGTCATAACGCATATTAATGATGGCATTTGCCCCTATTTCTTTACCGTGGGCCATCATAAGTTGAAGCGCCTCTTCTCTCGCATTTTCACACAGTTCTGTATATATTGAACTTTTTCCTCCAAAAATTGTCATAAAACCACCCGCCAAATTACCAATTATGCTTCTTGAACGAACAGTAATTCCACGCACAAGTCCTAACTGTTTAACAATTTTATATCCTTCCAACGAAGTGCTAGTAGTAATTAATAGGGAATTGTCCATTATGGTTTAAGGGTTTAGGTTAAAGAATTATTGCAAATTAAGTTAAATTCATAAAGAAATTGCTTTATTTGTTCATGAAATTTTAAAATAGAGTTTAGAGTCTTTTCTAAAGTTGCTAGTTTTTTACTTATTTGTTGATAATCAAATTGAAAACTTAATCCAATGATAATATTGAGGATAAAGGTAAGTTGTATTCAATTTATAAGTTTGACGCAATTAAAAATCTTTCGATTTCGAAAGAGATCAAAACTCATAATGGGTTAATCATTACAGAATAAGAATGAAATTAAGAGTGAAAATGAAAAGATTAATTTGTGGGATAGGGTTTATTTTGACAGGGTTTTTAACGCAAGCTCAAAATGGATTAGAGAATATCATCGTTGAGAAATATTATGTTTCTTCTGCAAAGGATACTGCCTTTTCCGCGATTGGTGGGAAGTTGCCAATTGGTTCAACAACTTATAGGATTTATGTAGATATGCTTCCGGGATATAAATTTCAGGCTGCCTTTGGTATCCCAGGTCATGAATTGAGGATCGCTACAACTACCAAATTCTTCAATAATGAAGATAAAGGAGCAACGATACCGAATATAATTCCTGATCATAATTTGCCAAATAATACAGTAATGTTGGATTCATGGATTTCAACTGGAGCGGCTTCCGAATCCAACTTAGGAATTCTTAAGTCTGAAGATGATGGGATTGGAACTGTTGTGAATTCGAATGGAATTTTACAAAATGACAACCCAAACGCTGGCATTGCTTTAAAAAATCAAGATGGATTTATTGCTGGGGAGGTGCCCAAAGTAACTGCATTTGCTATTGATTCGGCCATTAAAGTTTTTGGAAATAATAATGATAATTCAAATTCTGTTTTCTCAACATCAAATGGGTCGTGGGCATGTATGAATGGTTCACAAGGGCCAACTCCAGATAATAAAGTTCTAATAGCTCAGGTGACAACCGATGGAAAGTTCAGCTTTGAGCTAAATATTCAAATAGGAAAAAATGGAGGAGGTGTTGAACAATACGTTGCTAAAAACCCAAAGGGAAAAGAAATACAACTTGCAACACTTACTTATCCATTAACTGATCTTGCACCCCAAATAAAATTGATAAGTCCTCTTAAAAATAAGTCTTTTGCATCTGGCACTATCATTCCAATTAAGGCAGCAGCTAATGACATAGATGGTTCTGTTTCAATAGTAGAGTTTTATGTAAATAAAATAAAAGTTGGAGAAGATAATTCATCGCCTTATCAATTTGATTGGACAGCAACAGGAACAGAGGCCACTTTTGAAGCAGTTGCGAAGGATAATTTAGGATTAAAGACAATCTCGGTTCCAATAAAAGTTACAATTACTAATAAGAAATAATGCCTCGATTTAAATAGGACTCTTTCTTAAATAATGATCTGTTAACATTTTATTAATACTTCATTTTTCCCTTATAACATTGTTATTCGTTGATTATGAGCGGAAAAAATCAATTTGTTAGATTTAGTATTTCATTTTTTTACCGTCAATTTTTAATGTTTTTTTAATGTGAGCATTAAAAATTAACTCTTTATTAATACTGAATTTAGGCAGGCAACATTTTCTATTTCTAGGTTTGTGGTGAATAAATAACTGGATAAAAACCTAAAAATAATTCAAATTATCGCCTAAACTTATACCAATGAAAAAATTAATTTTAGTCTCTTGCCTTGCATTAATTTCGGCATTGACTCACGCTCAAGGATTAGATAGTATTATCGTTGAAAGATATTATGTATCTGATGCAAATGACACAACTGTTAACTCTTCTGGCGGTGTTTTGCCAGTAGGCTCAGTAACATACAGAGTTTATGTTGATATGGCAACTGGATATAAATTCCAAGCAGCATATGGCGTTCCTACACATGAGTGTCGTATTGAAACTTCAACCTTGTTTTTTAACAATGAAGATCGTGGAGCAACTACTCCAACGTATTCTAAAAGTCAAGCAAAAAACAATACAGTTATGTTAGATTCTTGGTTATCTGTAGGAGGTGCTTGCACAGGTAATTTTGGTGTTTTAAAATCTGATGATAATGGCGTTTCAACTATTGTAAATGCTGAAGCTCCACCGGTAGTACAAAATGCTAGTCCTTTAGCAGGTATTCCAGTATCTGTAGAAGATGGTTTGTTGGCAGGAACACCTCCAACAGTAACATTTGTTGGAATATCCGCATCTGAATTTGATAATCAAAATGATGGAACTAACGGACCAGTATTTTCAACATTCAATGGTTCTTGGGCTTCTTTAACAGGAACTGTAGGGCCTACCGCTGATAATAAAGTTTTAATTGGACAATTTACAACTAATGGAACATTTTCATTCGAATTAAATATTCAATTGGGCACTCCAACTCCAGGCGGTGTTGAGCAATACGTAGCTAAGAATCCGGTAGGAAATGAAATTCAAAATTCAACTTTAACTTTTACTTCTGCTAATAGTGGTGTTGGTATTCCAACAATTAATACTAATTCAACAAAGACTATTGTTAATGTTTATCCAAATCCAACAAATGGTAATGTTGTTAAATTAGAAGTTGTTCCTACAAAAGCAAGTGAGAATAATAGCTATAAAATTTATGATATTATTGGCAATGTTGTTAGCACAAAAATCATTGGAAAAGTGAATAGTAAATTTATTGAAAATGTAGATTTGTCATTTTTAAAAGCTGGTCAATACTTTATTGAGTTATCACTTGATGGTACTAAGTCAACAAAGAAAATCGTAAAATATTAATCAAGGTTAATAAAAATTATTAAAGCATCTCTAAAAATGAGTTTATCATTTTAGAGATGCTTTATTGTTTTGCATTGATGAATAAATGTTCAGATGAAAAAAATTATACTTGCTACATTTCTAATTTTTATTAACCTTGTTTTTTCTTACGGGCAAGGAACACTAAGAGGAAAAATAACAGATGATAAAGGAGAAACTTTAATTGGCGTTACTGTTGTATTAAAGTCAAATAAGGCAATAGGTATAAGCACCGACTTTGATGGAAATTATTCTCTTAAGCTTCCAGATGCATCTTCTCAAGTAATTGTTATTTCTTATATAAGTTATAAAACAATTGAAGAAACTGTTCAGATTTCAAATGGACAAATTCTAGTAAAAAACTTTGTAATGACTTCATCTGCTCAAGCTCTTGGAGAAGTTCAAATTGTTGCAAAAGCAGTAAGAGCAAAAGATTATTACATCGAGCAGATTAAGAAAAATTCAGCTACTTCAATTGATTACATTTCATCCGAAACGATGAAAAAAACTGGTGATAATAATGTTACAGCAGCGGTGGCTCGTGTTGCCGGTGTTTCAACAAATGGTGGTTTTATTACTGTTCGAGGAATTGGTGATCGATATGTAAAAACGGGAATTAATGGATCACGAATTCCAACACTTGATCCATTTACAAATAATATTAAGTTAGATCTTTTTCCAGCAAGTTTAGTTGATAATATAATCATCACAAAAACGGCAAGTCCTGATTTGCCTGGTGATTGGGCTGGCGCTTATCTTTCTGTTGAAACAAAAGATTATCCTGATCAATTAGAGGTTAATGTTGAAACTTCTGTTGGTTATAATAATCAATCTACATTAAAAGAAATTATTTCATCTCAAAGAAGTAAAACAGATTGGTTAGGTTATGACAAAAATTTTCGTGATCACGATCAAAATTCATTCGCTGCACCTTCAATAAGGCCAACTCAATATCAAGAGTTAGTTGCGTTGGGTTTAGGGGATTATTATAAATCTCTTGGTGTGACTCAACAAAATTGGGGTGAAGGAACAACAACTGGAGAAACCTATTATAAACTTGGATTAATTCAACTAGGTCTATTAGCTCCTGCATTAATTAACGATAATGTTGCAATTTCAAATGCAAAAAGTATTTATGAAAATGGAAATTATAAATCCGATGCATTTCAATTAGTAAATGCCGGAGTTCCAAAATCAGGTCAATCATTTCCTTCTAATTGGAATACAACTACACGTCAAGCTCCTTTAAATTTTAGTCAAAGTTTTAGTATTGGAAATCAAACAACTTTTTTTGGTAAACCGTTAGGGTTTATAGTAGGTTTTAGGTATAGCAGTTCAAATGTTTATGATGATAATTCAACAGCAAATAGAGCAAGCGTAGTAGGTGGAACAGGACCCGATTCAGGAACATACATAAGCAGTGTTTCATCTCGCTTGACACAAAAGAATAGTGCTGAAACAAATGGTTGGAATGCTCTAGTAAACCTTTCATATAAATTAAATACAAATAATAATATTTCATTATTATTTATGCCAAATTTTTCTGGTGTAAATAAAGTTCGAAAATCAATTGATCAAACCGATAAACAAGTAGTGGCAACTTTAAGTCAATTTTATGAGCAACGAAAGCAATTAGTATATCAACTGAAATCTGAAAATTATATTCCAAAATACAAAACTAAAATTGAAGCAAATATTTCTTATACCAATGGAAATAGTACTGCGCCTGATTTTAAAAATGTTCAATATTGGATTAATCCTGACGGGACTTTTCAAATTGGAGGCGCTATTGGAGATGGAATCCATAGATATTACAGGTATTTAAAAGATAATATTTTTGATTCAAGAATATCTGCTGAATTTGCTTTAAGTAATAAACCAGGATTATCAAGAAAACTTAAAATAGGTGGCGCTTATCAATCTAACGACCGCAAGTACGATCAGTACGATTATGCAGTTGACTTTGGCGGAAATCCTACCCCGTTGTTAAATGAGGATATTAATGGATACTTAAATCTTGATAAGTTTGGAATTAATACTAGCATTGGAAGTAATGGAGTTCCTATAAGTTCTATTGCTGCATTTTACAATGATTTTAGTAATGCTGCCGACCATACTTTTGGTAAAAGTGAAATATCTGCCGGATTTATAATGATTGATTATGCAATAAGTTTCCCATTAAGAATTACAGGAGGTGTTCGAATTGAAAGTTCAAAATTATTTACTGATGTAGTTGAATTTGACTCATTAGGATTGGCGGAAAATGATCCACGTAGAATTTATGATACTGCAAATCCTTTAGCAAACCCTGGAAAATTAAACGAAGTAGATATTTTACCAAGCATTAACATTATTTATAAACTTAAACAAGATGAATTGGCTCCTGTAAATTTGCGACTTAATTTTAGTCAAACTTTAGCTCGACCAAGTTTAAGAGAGTTGTCAGATGTGAGTGCATTGGATTATGAATTACGTGCTCGTGTTTATGGTAATTCAAATCTTAAAACTGTTCATATAAATAATTATGATGCTCGATTGGAATGGTATTTTAAATCAAACGATAATATTTCAGTAAGTCTATTTTATAAGAATTTTAAAAACCATATCGAGTTAGTAAACTCTGCTGGATTTACATGGCAAAATGTAGATAAA
Source organism: Bacteroidota bacterium (assembly GCA_031423735.1). GTDB lineage: Bacteria > Bacteroidota > Bacteroidia > AKYH767-A > OLB10 > JANXSD01. The sequence goes on from JANPGA010000283.1 coordinate 25,031, forward strand.
TCCTACACTCAAGGAATTGAAATTGAAGGCAAGAAAAATATAACTAAATCTTTAGAGTTTGCTGCAAACATAACCCTAGTTAATTCAAAAACATCTTTTGTAAGAAAAAGAGTTGACACTGCAAATGGTATAAAAACGTATATTCCAATCGATACAATTTCTAGAACTATGTTTGGTCAAGCACCATATGCTATTAATGGAATTTTATCTTATTCACTGGACAGTATTCGATTAAATGTTACTATAAGTTATAACGTTCAAGGTCCACGATTAGTTATTTCATCCGATAAAAAAGAGGAACCTGATGTATATGAAATGCCAAGAAATTTATTAGATTTAAAAGTAGCTAAAAAATTAGGTAAACATTTTGGTGTTTCATTTACTATAAAGGATATCTTGAACGCACCTGTTCGCAGATCTTATAAATATGGTAGCGATTTTAATGTTTTGGATTATGATAAATTTACCTACGGTACTAATTATATTTTTAGCGTTTCTTATAAACTATAAATAATTTAATCAATTTAAAAAATAGTAAATGAAAAATATATTTTACATATTAATCTTCTTTATGTCTTTTATGTTTACAACATTAAAGGCACAGGTTGAAAAGGTTATTGTCGAAAAGTATTATATATCAGATGCTAATGATGCTACTGATACAACAGGAGGTGTCTTAGATATAGGATCAACAACTTATCGTATTTATATTCAACTTACACCGGGATCTAAAATAAAAAAGCTTTACGGTGATTCATTGCATGCATTGAAAATATCTAGTTCTGAAAAGTTTTTTAACAATAAAGTTGACGGTCAAAGTTTCGCTAAGGATTTTCCTAAGAATCGTTATCAAGAAAATACAGTAGCATTAGATACTTGGCTTACATTAGGACAAACCACAAGAGTTGGAGCTAAGACTTATTTTGGAGTTTTGAAAGCGCAAGATGATGATGGATCTTTTATTGGTGGAATAAATAATGATGGAGGGTCAGCTGCGATTTCCAATGGATTAATTTCAAATGCTGATCCAATGGCAGGGATTCCAGTAACAACTTCCGACGGTATGGATACAATGAATGTTTTACCTTCTTCTTGGGCTGATTATGGTATTTTTTCTGCAGGAATCGATACTACCATTTTTGGTTCAATAAAATCTGATACATCCTTTATTAGTAATAATATGGGTCTACAAAATTCAGGCGCAACAGGTGTGAACCCAGATAGTAATCAAGTTCTCGTTGCACAGTTAACTACAAAAGGTAAAATTTCTTTTGAATTGAATGTGCTTGTTGATGTTCCAGGGTTACTGCTTCCAGTAAAATATGTATCAAAATTTGCTCCAGGTGATTTTAATAGCGACACTTTAAGAATTAGTCCGTATTTAACTTATCCATTAGCTTGTGGTTGTAAAGATGCAAAGTATCTGGAATATGATGATCAATATAGTTGTAACAATTCGGATTCCTGTAAAACTTTAATTAAATTCGGATGTACGGATACGGCAGCATGTAATTATGATGCCGACGCAAATTTTAATTTACCCTCGATTTGCTGTTATCCTGGATATTGTAATGATCGTGACTTGTCAGTTATTTGTCCGAACATAAATGATGGAAGATTGCGTGAGCCAATTATTAATCTATATCCAAACCCAACTAAGGGTAAAATTAATTTAGAAATGGCTGCTGGTGAAAACGAGTATGCCGAATATAAAATTTACAATTCATTAGGAGAGATTGTTGTAGAAAGTAAACTTGGTTTTATCTCAGGAAATGTAAATCAATTAATTGATGCATCGAATATTCAAAAAGGCATTTATTTAATTCGATTAAATTGTGGTAATCGCAACAGTTCAAAGATTTTCACAAAAAATTAATTGAGTTTAAAAATTAATATTTATTGTAATGAAAAAAATCAAAAATACCAATTCAAGTATAGTTTCTATTAACTTCTTTATACTACTTTTTTTATTAGTTTTTAATGGTTGTAAAAAAGATAATGAAACAACTAAATCAATCGAAACGGGTACAGTTACAGATATTGATAACAATGTTTATAAAACAGTAAAAATTGGCAATCAATGGTGGATGGCAGAAAATTTAAATGTCAAAAAATATAATGATGGTTATGCAATCCCAAAGGGTGATCAATCCAATTGGAGTAATGATGTTAATGGATTGTATTCTAAAATTAGTGAAACCGACTCAACTCCAGGATTACTATATAACTGGCACACTATAAATAATAGTCATAAAATAGCACCAGCAGGTTGGCATATTCCTACTGATGATGAGTGGAAGGAGCTTGAAAAATATTTAGGAATGAGTCAATCAAATGTTGATAAAACAAGTTGGAGAGGGACTAATGAGGGAGATAAATTGAAAGTACAGGCACCACAGGGTTGGAGTGTATTTGAAAATGTTTGGGGAACTAATGAAAGTGGATTTTCCGCTCTTGCTGGAGGTTGTCGATTATTTAATTGGACTTTAGGCTCTACAAATAATTGGACAGGATTCTGGTGGACTTCTACCGAGCATCCAGATAATAAAGCATGGTATCGCTATTTGGATTATAAAAATTCAAATGTATTTAGATACTATGATTATAAAAACTATGGGTTTAGTATTCGATGCGTTAAAGATTAAATGATGATCGAATAGATCAGAAGATTTTAAAATTAATAATTTAACGTTGAATTATTAATTTGGTAATATTGGGCAGCGTTTTAAAACTTACATTTTTGTTTGATTTTATTTTTAGCATACTATCTAACATTGCTTCATTCTAGTAAATGGATAGTTATACTTAATGATACTTTTTGAGTGAGATTATTACTTTTTTTCATTCTTAATATTGGCTTAATCTTACAAGTCAGAGATAATGATTTGATAAATTTAAATTTCACTTTTACTAATTGTAGAGTTTGATATTTGTACCATAATCAAGGATAAAACAAAATTCAAAAAATATCAAATGAAAACAACAATGACAAAACTTGCTGCGATTGTCGCTTTGGCAGTTGCAGGTATTTCAACAAGTCAGGCCCAATCAAATTTGGGTGCTGCTTGTGGCTGCCCACCAGTAGCTTCAAGACCAACCGTATTAATGTCTGCATTACCTGGATTTAATGCTACAACAGGTGAATTAGACAATGGTGCAGTATTAAATTGCGCTACTACTTACATCTTAGATCAAAAAATCTATGTGCCAAATGGAAAAACAATTTCAATTGCTCCAGGTACCGTAGTGAAAGGTAGAGTTGCTGGTACTGCTGCAAATGCAACTGCATTAATTATCGAAAGAGGTGGAAAAATTATTGCTGATGGTTCAGCTGATTGTCCTATCGTATTTACTGCTGAAGCAGATTTATTAGATGGTACATTCCCAATTTCTAATAAAGGTCAATGGGGTGGTTTAGTAATGTTAGGTAGAGCAACTAATAACCTAACCTTAGCTGCAAATGGTCCTTTCCAACCAGGTGTTGGTGATGGAAGACTTTGCGTAGCAAATGGATTAGGAACTATTGAAGGTTTTGCAAGTTCAAATTCAAAAGATCAGTTTGGTGCTAATTTAACACTAGGCGAAACTTTTGATGACAATGATAACTCAGGAATTTTAAGATATGTATCAGTTCGTTTCTCTGGTGCAAATTTAGTTGTAGGATCTGAAATTAATGGAATCTCTTTAGGTTCTGTTGGTAGAGGAACTATTATTGAGCATGTTGATATTATATCTTGTGCTGATGATGGTATCGAATTTTTTGGTGGAACTGTTAACATTAAATATTGTTCTTTAATGTTTGGTAATGATGATATGTTCGATTGGGATGATGGTTATTCTGGAAAAGTTCAGTTTGTATTTGGTCTTAAAACTGATAACACTGCAAGTGTTGATGCTGATAATGGTTTCGAAATGGATGCTGATGATCAAAAATCTAACTTATTGCCACGTTCTCATCCAGTTATTTATAACGTTACAATGATTGGAAATAGTAAGTCTACTTTAACAAGTGATAATAGTGGTCTTGCTGCTATTGAAGCAAAAGAATATACTGAAGGTGAAATTTATAATTCAGTTTTTGCAAACTTCCGTTATGGTTTAAATTTAATTAAAACTCCAGGAACTAGAACAGGTGGTTTTG
>JANPGA010000284.1:0-20421 GCA_031423735.1 Bacteroidota bacterium
ATGTATTTTATGGAATTGCTTATAAGATTGCTAAAAATTTGTTGTAGTTTAGTAGCCTCTGTACTCAAAAGCAAAACTTCCTTTGGCATATTTATTTTAATGTTGGAAGATGGATTTAATAAATCTACAATGTCATTTATCATTGCGTTTACACTAACCAATGTGTTTTCGGTTTTAGTCTTTCCAATTTTTGAATAGGTTAATATACCATGTATTAAGCTCTCCATTCTTGTAACTCTTCCACGTAACAAATCCAAGTTTGTTTTTGATTCTTGGGTTAACTCTTCATTAGAATCTTCTTTTATCCAATCTGCCAAACTAGCAATTGCCCTTAATGGAGCCTTTAGATCATGCGAAACAACATAAGCGAATTGATCTAACTCCTTATTGGTTTTTTCTAAGTACTTTAAATTTTGCTTTAGTTGTAATTCTACTTTTTTTCTATGTTCTGTTTCTATTCTTATTATGTTGGCAATTTCTAGTAAATTTAATTCGATATTTGTGCTGTTATATTGCCCATTGTAATCTTGTTTTAAAAATATTAGCGACTCTTGTAATTTTCTTAACGCTATTTTATTTTCTTCCGACTCATTTCTTAATTTTCTGTTTGCTTCAGTCAATTCATGCGAACTTATTTCCATAGATCTTTCTATCATTAATCTATCTTTTTCATAATGATCATATGTCTCATTTATCGCATCTAAGAATGCAATTGATTCATTGTTCAAAAAAATATTAGAGTTAATATATTTTGACAATTGTCGCTGAAGTAACTTATTATAGTTTTTATTGCTCACTTAGAGTTGTGATTGTCATTGTTTGATTATGTAATTCGCACTTTTTGAAACCTTCGTTAGGGGAAAATTCGCCATATGAATAAAAACCTGTAATCGCTGTATGATCTCCAAAAATTTCTCTAACTGCTTCAACCTCTTCTTCTATTCGCTGGTTTAAAACAAGTTTTCTTCCTACACAACTTATAAGTATTGCTAAGTCAGGTGGATTCAAAATATCCATGCTGCTTTTCGCTGCATTGGAAGCTCCTTCTATTAATCTATCAAAATTTGCTTTCATTAACCTTGCATAAGACCCTTCAGGTACATTTCCAGCAAATGTCAAACTCTTCTCTTCTTCGTTTACTGCTAAAATTGTCCTAACTACCGATTCCTCTGTGTTGTTTATTTTTACACTTAAAGGGAATAATAATCCAGATCCTGGTAGATCTTTTGAATATTCACCTAAATAGTTTTTGTAAATATCTAGCGCCGGTTGGTTATCTAGTTCATATAAAATATTTCCTTTAGATTTAGTAATCATTCTTTCAGGACCAAATGAATCCCAACCGCCCATGCTAGCATGAGAAACTGTTAAGCTCTTGCCATAAAATGCAATTGCAACTATCATCCCTTCTGTTGGAGTGTTATCTAATCCCACTAGTGTTTTTTGAAACAGACTACCATCACCAGCTAACCCCCCCGTGATAATGGTATCCTTTGGCAAAAACTCTTCTAACCCATAGATGAGTTCACTACCATTTACTTTTTGACCATCTGCAATTACTAATAAATTGCTTAAATCTTTAATGTTTATTTTTTTTGCTATTTCTAATCCTGCTTCAATACTGTTTTTATGCTGTGAAATATTTGTTGTTGCAGTTCTTAAAGTGGTCTTTTCAAACTGAATGGCTGTTAGTGATATAGTTTCATCATTAACCTGAGTATCTATTATTTCACCTGAAGTGGTGTTCATGATGATATTTGCCTGAGGGTATTCAGCTTTTATAAAATCGTACCATTTAATATCACTAAAAAGTGTTCTACTACCGAAAGCAATAACAAGATTGCATGAATTTTTTTCTGTTATTTCATTTCTTAAAAATTCCCATCCATTTTTGGCACTCCATTTTTTTTGTTCGATTTTCATATGAGTAGTCTTTATATAAGTTACTTTATACTCAATGAACGGTTTATTGTTACAAGATATATTTATAGAACTTATCTATTCAACTAAAAAATTAGATTTTCTTACAAAATAAAAAAGGACCCTTTTGAGGTCCCATTGTTGTACTAGTAATAATTTTAAAAGTTTGGTTTCAATAGATATTTACTATAAAAATTGTCAATTACGGTAACTGCATCATCTGCTGTATCCACTAATTTAAAAAGATTTAAATCATCAGGATTGATATATTTTTCAGTCACTAATATTGTTTTTATCCATTCCATTATTCCTTCCCAATAATCTTTTCCTACCATTACAATTGGGAAACGGCCGATTTTACCTGTTTGAATTAAGGTAATCGCTTCAAATAATTCGTCCATGGTGCCAAATCCACCTGGCAAAACCACAAAACCTTGGGCATATTTGATAAACATCAATTTCCTTACAAAGAAGTAATCAAAGGTTATACTTTTATCATGATCTATGTAGGGATTTGGCGATTGTTCAAATGGCAATTTAATATTCAATCCTACTGACTTTCCACCCGCCTTTTGAGCGCCCTTATTCGCGGCCTCCATTATGCCAGGACCACCACCAGTAATGACTCCATATCCTTCTAAAGTAAGTTTATGTGCTATGTCTTCTGCTAGTTGATAGTATTTTGATTCAGGCTTTGTTCGTGCTGATCCAAAAATTGAGACGCAAGGACCTATTTTGCTCATTTTTTCAAAACCTTCAACAAACTCAGCCATAATTTTAAATATTTGCCAAGTGTCTTGTGCCTTTACTTCTTGCCAATCTTTATCTGTAAAAGCTTGTCTAATTTTTGCTTCTTCTGAATTCATAAATATATTGATTATTGCATTTTTTACGTAAAACCTTACAGAAAGTTATACCCTATGTAACTCTAATTCTTTTAAAAGATATTCGGCTGTAATGGACTCTTTGTTATGAATAATTTCTTCAGGAGTTCCCACACATAAAATTTTGCCACCACGTGAACCTCCTTCAGGTCCTAAATCAATTATATGATCTGCCATTTTTATAACATCCATATTATGTTCAATTACTAAAACAGTATTTCCTTTTACAACTAATTTATCTAACACTTCTAGTAATATTCTTACATCTTCAAAATGTAATCCTGTAGTAGGTTCATCCAAAATGTAAAATGTATTTCCTGTATCTTTTTTAGAAAGCTCAGCAGCTAGTTTAACACGTTGCGCTTCACCACCTGAAAGTGTTGTGCTTTGTTGACCTAGTGTTATATATCCTAATCCAACATCTTGCAATGTTTTAATTTTATGAAGTATATTTGGCATGTTGTCGAAAAATTCAACAGCTTGTTCAATACTCATATTTAAAATATCATTTATAGATTTTCCTCTATATCGAACGTCAAGAATTTCTCTGTTATATCTTTTCCCGTTACATGCTTCACACATTACATTTACATCAGGCAAAAAATTCATTTCAATAACACGCATTCCAGCTCCTTGGCATGTTTCACATCTTCCTCCTTTTACATTAAATGAAAACCAGCCTGGAGGATATCCCCTTACTTTAGCTTCATTCATTTGAGAAAATAAATTTCTTATATCACTAAAAACACCTGTATAAGTTGCAGGATTTGATCGAGGTGTTCTTCCAATTGGTGATTGATCAATTTCAATAACCTTATCAACATGCTCGATTCCTTTAATTGATTTGTACGGAAGCGGCTTTGTGTTAGATCTATAAAAATGTTGATTAAGGATAGGGTAGAGTGTTTCATTGATAAGAGTAGATTTACCACTTCCTGAAACGCCGGTAACGCAAATAAATTTTCCCAATGGAAATTCAGCATTAACACTTTTTAAATTGTTTCCAGTAGCTCCAAGCAATTTTATGCTTTTTCCATTGCCTTCTTTCCTTTGTCCAATTCGTATTTGAAGATCTCCTGATAGATATTTTCCAGTTAATGAATCCGCAGTCAACATTGATTCTGGTGGTCCTGATGCAACTATTTTACCACCGTGAACGCCAGCTCCTGGACCAATGTCAATTACATGATCAGCAGCCATAATAGTTTCACGATCATGTTCAACAACAATCACTGAGTTTCCTAGATCTCTAAGTTCTTTTAATGAATTAATAAGTCGTGTATTATCTCTTTGATGTAATCCAATGCTAGGTTCATCAAGAATATACATCACACCAACAAGCTGTGAACCAATTTGAGTTGCTAAACGGATTCGTTGTGATTCTCCTCCTGAAAGTGATCTTGAGCTTCTGTTTAATGTCAAATAATCTAATCCTACATCCAAAAGAAATTTTAACCTTTTATTTATTTCTTTTAATACTTCTTTAGCGATTACTTGTTGTTTATTAGAAAGTTTTTTTTCTACTGATTTACTCCATTCTAATAAAGTAACAATATCTGTATTTGCTAAGTCAGCGATGTTTTTCCCATCCAATTTAAAATATAATGACTCTTGCTTTAAACGCGATCCTTTGCATTCAGGACAAGAAACATAGGCCATAAAACTTTGTGCCCATTTACGCATTCTCGAAGAAGTATATTCATCCTCCAATTGATTACTAATAAAACTAGCAATTCCATCAAAACTTAAATTGTAACTATTTACTGAGCCTGGTGTATATTCGGTATCAACAGTAAATATTTCATTAGAACCGTAAAGTATTACGTTAATTGCTTCTTCAGAAATTTCACTAATTGGTGTGGTTAGTGTAAAGCCAAACCGTTTACCTATAGATGCAAGTTGTTGATAAATCCAATTGTCTTTATAATCTCCCAAAGGAGCAATCCCCCCTTGCTTAATATTTCTTGACTTATCAGGGATTACCGTATTAATATCAATTTCAGGAATTGTACCTAACCCATTACATTTTTGGCAAGCACCATATGGAGAATTAAACGAAAATGAATTAGGAGCAGGTTCATCATAGGAAATACCTGTTGTTGGACACATCAAATGTTGACTAAAATGTCTAACTTTTTCATCCGTTTCATTTAAAACCATCATTGACCCCTTGCCTTGCTTCAATGTAGTTTTTATACTATCCGTAATACGTGGTCTAGAGTCTTCATTAACGATCAATCGATCTATCACCACTTCTATGTCATGGGTTTTATAACGATCTGCCTGAAGCCCTCTTTTAATCTCAGTTAATACGCCATCTATTCTAACCTTAACAAATCCTTGTTGAGCAATTTGTTGAAACAGTTCTCTATAATGTCCCTTACGGCCTTTAACAACTGGTGCTAAAAGTAAAATGCTATGACCATCATACTGATTGAAAACAACATCTAAAATTTGATCATCAGTCATCCGAATCATTTTCTCTCCAGTTAAGAAAGAATATGCGTCAGAGGCTCTCGCAAAAAGCAATCGCATAAAATCGTAAATTTCAGTAACCGTACCTACTGTTGAACGAGGATTGGTATTTGTTGTTTTTTGTTCAATAGAGATTACAGGACTTAATCCTTTGATTTTATCTACATCAGGTCGTTCAAGATTTCCTAGAAATTGACGAGCATAGGCAGAAAAAGTTTCCATATACCTACGTTGACCTTCAGCATAAATAGTATCAAATGCTAATGAACTTTTACCGCTACCACTCAATCCTGTAATTACAACTAATTTGTTACGAGGAAATGTCACATCTACATTTTGTAAATTATGAACTCTTGCCCCATAAACTTCAACCCATTCTTCTTCCGATATCATATGATTTACGGCTTGCTATTTAAATTTGAACGCCAAAGGTAACAAGAACTTACCCTATTTAGTTTAAATCAGTAGCGCACAAGTTCATTTTAAAATACTTTCCTTGCAAATCAATGAAAATCATAGATTTCCTTACAAATGAGATTACAATAAAATTCCATGATACTATCTTTTTATGCTCTCTTATCTTTAAGTTTCTTAAAAATTGAACATTTTCAAAAGAATTACGTATTACGGGCATAATCATCAACCTATGAAGCCAATAGCTTCACGAATTTCTTTATTGTTATTTCAGGTTACCTTAACCTGTTTAATATTCATTAATTGCGAGATATTTGGTCAAACGCCTGTTTCAGCATTTACTGTTTCTCCTTTGCAAGGATGTCAGCCGTTGAATGTTCAATTTACTAATACTTCAACGAATGCTACTTCCTTTCAATGGAATTTTGGTAATGGCAATACATCAACACAATCGAACCCAAGTAATGTATATACAAGTCAAGGGAATTTTATCGTAACATTAACAGTAAATGGCCCTGGTGGTTCAAATACAAGTACTAAAACCATTCAGGTATTGCCTTCACCTGTTGCTGATTTTAATGCAAGTCCTTTAGTTGCTTGCCAGAGTTATGGCTTAATTCAATTCTCAAATAATTCTGCAAACTTTGATTCATGTGTTTGGGATTTTGGAGATGGAACTAAATCATATCTTACAAACCCTTCTCATTATTATTTGTTTGCTGGAAATTTTACAGTTAAAATAATAGTTTATAATAAAGCATTTGGATGTTCTGATTTTAAAACAAAAACACAGTATATTACAATTAATCCTAAGCCTTCTGCAATAATAACAGTTGATACTATTGCTAGTTGTGATTTACAACATGTTTTTAATTTTAGTTCACAATCAGTAACAAGTATTAATTCATGGATTTGGAATTTTGGTGACGGTAATTTTGCCTCAACATCTAGTCCGAGTCATGTATATTTAAATGCAGGAAGTTTTAATGTTGAATTAATAACTCAAAACAGTTTTGGTTGTAAGGATACCGCACATTTAATTTCAAATTTAAATGTATTAAGTAATCCATTGCCAGTAATAACTTCTGGACCATTATTTGGATGCTCTCCATTTACAGTTTCTTTTCAAAGTACTGCTCCAATACCATCTAATTCATTCTGGGTTTTTGGAAATAATGATTCTGCATTTACCAAGGATGCTAGTTGTTTTTATGATTCTGCAGGAGTATTTGCTGGAGTGTTAAATGTAGTTTATCCAAACGGTTGTTCACAAAAAGTTTTTTTAGATACTGTTAGAATTGATCCTTCTCCAAATCCTCAGTTTCTAATGACTAACAATGCTGGATGTAAACCTTTATCTGTAAGTTTTAATAGTCAATCAACTGTAAGTAATTTTACATGGTATTGGGATTTTGGCGACGGTACAACTTCAACATTATCAAATCCAGTTCATGTATATGATTCAATAGGTTATTTTATTCCTTCTTTAGTTGCTACAAGTCAAAATGGATGTACTAAAATTGCTAAAAATAATTGGTATTATGTAAATGTAAATGGACCAACTGCATCCTTTAAACCTGATATTAATACTGGTTGTAATCCATTAACAGTTAATTTTTCTAACTCCTCGGTTAATGCAGTTTCCTACTTATGGAATTTCGGTGATAATACTACTTCTACGGTACAACATCCTAGTCATGTTTATACTAATGTTGGTACGTATGTAGTTTCGTTGGTTGTAACTAATGTTCAAGGATGTAAGGACACTTTAGTTTATCCAACACTTATAAATGTAACAAGTTCTTTTGTGAATTTTGTTTCACCTCCTGTTATTTCAGCTTGTGCTCCTCATTCAGTTAACTTTGCAGATGCATCGGCAGCAGCTGCTTGGCTTTGGGATTTTGGTGATGGCACAACTTCAAACATTGCAAATCCTTCTCATACTTATTCTTCTCCAGGTACTTTTACGGTTTCATTAACTACATGGATGCCGAATGGAGGTTGTTCTTATTTTATTGGAAATTTTCAAACTTTCATAATTGATGCTGCGATTCCAAATTTTTCATATACAGTAAGTCCTTGTCCTCCCTATGTTGTAACGTTTAAAGATAGCTCTATCAATGCAGCTTCTTGGAGTTGGAGTTTTGGTGATGGAGGTACATCAAGTTTGCAAAACCCTACGCATATTTATAATAACCCAGGGTCGTATGATATTACTTTGCAAGTAACAACTCCTGGAGGATGTGTAACAACAATGCAATCAAGCGGTGGAGTTCAATTCACAGGCCTAGGTGCGTTTGCAACAATTGTAGTTACTGATACCATTGCGCCAATCGATGCTCAGTTTCATGCTAACACAACAAATGCAACTTGGTGGCATTGGGATTTTGGTGATGGAGATACCTCTTCTCTCGCTGATCCTTCACACACATTTGCAGGATTAGGACCTTATAATATTTCTTTAACAATTGGAAATGATAGTTGTCAATTTACATATAATTATCCTCCAGTAAAATTCGGACCAGCAGGACCTGGAAGTGGATCGTTAGGAGGAGGAGTAATTGTCCCTCCTGTAATAGAATATCATTGCGCTCCCTATACTGTTAAATTTAATAATCCATATAGTTCAGCAGCTAGTGTTTTGTGGATATTTGGAGATGGAGTAACATCAACTGCATTTTCGCCAATTCATGCGTATAATACTTCTGGAAACTTTATTGCATCTTTAATTGTAACTGATTCTTTAGGAAATATCGATACACTTTCTTTTTCCGAAATTTATCACGTTGTTAAACCAATTACTGATTTTAATATTGTTACACAAAATACTTGTAATGGAGTTCTCGTAAATGTGAATACGTTAATGCCTACTATAACTTCTCATTGGAATTTTGGGAATGGCGTTACTTCAAATTCACCATCAGCTTCTGTCTCCTATCCTAATACGAATGCAAGTTATGTAATTAGTTTAAATGCCGTAGATACAAATCATTGCAGTTCATATATAGCAAAATCATTTGCTGTTTATGTAACTAATACTATTTCTGCCAGCAAACGAAGAGCTTGCGCTGATGATTCAATATCTTTTAGTATCGGCAATATGAATTACGCTTCTTATTTATGGGATTTTGGTGATGGATCTACATCTACAATTCGTAATCCTTTACATGCCTATCAAGATTCAGGTGTTTATCAAGTTACATTAACTGCTACTGATATTAATAATTGCCCTACAACTTTCAATATGGTTTATTCTATTGAAGTGTTTGATCCAGAACCATCGTTTACGTATTCTACTCCTGTAAGTAATTGCCAATATGTTTATATACAGTTTACAAATGCTTCTTTAAATAGTGATATGTGGTCGTGGAGTTTTGGTGATGGTGGTTTAAGTTCATTAAAAGATCCACAACATATCTATTTTAGTTTAGGGTATCACGATGTTACATTAACAGCTTATAAAAATGTTTGTAGTAAATCAATTACAATTCCAAACTTGGTTTATGTTGCAGATTTAATTCCTGATTTTAGTTATACACACACAAGTGATTGTATTCCTGCAATTGCAACTTTTACTGATTTAAGTACTGATGCCGTTAAGTGGCAATGGGATTTTGGTGATGGTGATTCTTCTCTTTTACAAAATCCAGTTCATACCTATTTAAAACCGCCTTCAGGACCAATAACCTTAAAAATAACCGATATTAACGAGTGTTCGAAAACTATTTCAAAACCAAGTTTTGCTGGAACCATCTCTAATTTTACACTTATTGATTCTTCAGGTTGTAATCCATTTATTGCTTCCTTTATAGATTCGTCTGTACATGCAATTTCTTGGCAATGGGATTTTGGTGATGGCTTTACTTCAAATCTCGTTAATCCTACACATGCCTATACCACTGATGGAATATTTAATGTTCAATTGGTTGTTCAATCAACTAGTGGTTGCTTTGATACATTAAGAGTAGATTCACTAATAAGTGTGGGAACAGCCACTGCAAACTTTAAAGCAGATAGTACTTTAGGTTGTGTTCCACTAATTGTTAATTTTACTGATTTGTCACTTACCACTGATAAATGGACTTGGGATTTCGGGGATGGTAGTAGTTCTAATTTGCAAAACCCTTCTCACGTATATTCATTGCCAGGTGTATATTCTGTAATGTTGATTAGTGAAAATAGTTTTGGATGTTCTGATACAATTATTTTCCCAAATTATATTTCTGTAAAAGGTTCAATTCCATTTTTTACAATATCGAATTTGGGTGGATGCGTTCCTCTTCTTATATCATTTACTGATTCCTCTCAAGGTGCAGTAGCATGGAATTGGAATTTTGGTGATGGTAATATTGATTCAACTTTAAATCCAACTCATATCTATGCTGATTCAGGAAGCTATGTAGTGTCTTTATATACTACGGATTCAACTGGCTGCTTGGCAATTTACACTTCACCAAATCCAATAATTGTTGCCCCATTTGTTCCAGCCAGTTTTACTACCAATGATTTAATAGGATGTGCACCTTTTACTGTTCATCTTGATAATTCAGGAACTGTTGCTGATAGTTTGATTTGGATGATGGGTGATGGTTCAATAATTTATGGTAATAACCCTTCATACACTTATTCGCAAGGAGGAATTTATAATATTTGGTTGATTGCGAAAAATGGATTTGGTTGTGCTGATACTTTCATATTCTCTCAATCTATTGTTGTAAATAATCAACCACATGCTGGATTTATTTCAGATCAAACAAAAGGATGTAGTCCAGTAACGGTTAACTTTTTAAATACTTCAGAAGAATTATATAACCCTCAATTTCATTGGAGTTTTGGAACTGGCGACACCTCTAATTTAGAACACCCAACTTATGTTTATAATGCTGATGGAGTGTATTCAGTAAGTCTTACTGTAACTAATGAAGGGGGTTGTAGTTCAACTTTTTCATGGCCTGATTTAATAACGGTTTATGATACTGTTCCACCTCCACCAACAAGTATTTACCGCGTTACTGTAAATAACAATACAGAGGTTGAATTAAATTGGCATCTTTGCAATTTACGTGACATGAATTATTATGTTATTTATCGATTTAATTCAATCACTTCTACCTTCGATAGTATAGCTCAAATCCTTCAAAGTAGTGTTGCAATTAATGTAAATACGCCTACTTTTATCGACAATAATGTAAATACTTTAACCAATACGTATTCTTATAAGGTACAGGCTGTTGATTTTTGCCTTTATCGAGAACCGCAAATTGCATTAAAGGAACATACAACAATGAATTTATCGTCTAAGGCAGGCTTAATGAAGGTGGATCTAAATTGGACTCCATATTTAGGTTGCCCTTTTGCTAAGTATGAAATTTATAGACAAGATAATTCGGCTGGACCATTTCAACTTATTGCATCAGTTGACACCAATGTGAACCAATTTGTTGATACTACAACATGGTGCCCAATGCAATATTCTTACAAAGTTAAAGCTATTGCAATTTGTGATAATATATCTTTTGATTCATGGAGCGACACCTCTACAGTCGAAACAACTAGTATTATTGATCAACAATATATTGAAGTTATTCGCAGCACAGTTGTCGATAATCAATTCGTATTAACAGAGTGGAAAACACCAGTATTATTTCCTAATCTTGTTTCACGTTATAATATTTTTAGATCTACTGACAAACAAAACTTTGTTTTCATTGCTTCAGTTCCTAGTATGGTTCATGAGTTTTCAGATTATGAAGCTAATGTGATGCAACAAGAATATTATTATAAAGTTGAAGTTCAAAATGTATGTAATACTTCAACACTTCCCAGCAATATTAATTCTTCAATATTATTGCAAATCCAACAAAGTGAAATTAGTAACACTTTAAAATGGACAAAATATTTCGACTGGATAAATGGCGTTGATCGCTATGTAATTGAAAAATTAAATTCTAATAATGTATGGGAAGAAGTTCAAAATGTAAGTGGAACTACTTTTCAATGGGAAGAGAAATAACTTTATGCCTTTTCGCTTTGCGTATTGATATATTTAACTCGTAACCTACCAATAAAACTAAGGAATTTATATACAACCAAATCAGGATTATGATTAATGTACCAATTGATCCATATATTTTGTTGTAAGTGGCAAAGTGATTTATGAAATAGTTAAATCCTAATGAAGTTATCACTATTAATAAAGTAGCTAATGAAGATCCAGCAGAAATAAATCGTAGATGATCAATTCTTGATGGTCCAAAATAATATAACATTGATATTGCTGCAAAACAAAGTGATAATAAGATCACCCATTTCATGAATTGTAAAATAAAAATATCCATGTGATTAGTTAAAATATGTTGCTTTGATAAGTATTGGTATACTACTTCACTAGATAAAATTAATCCGATTGATAATATTACAAAAAATGCAAGTGTTATCGTTAATCCAATCGACATTAGTCTCATTTGCCAATCAGATCGTTGTTGTAAACCATGATAACTTGTATTGAACCATTTCATTAAAGCAAGTACACCATCAGCTGTTACGTAGAGTGCAAATATAAAACCGAATGATAATAAACCACCACGTTGATGTTTAACAATGTCCTCAATTGTGGATTGAGCAGCCTCGTAAGTACTTGATGGAAGTAAGGCTTGTATAAGAGCTAAAAGCTGATCTTGGAAATTGTGAATAGGAATATACGGTATTAAAGTAAAAATAAATATTACCGCAGGAAATAGAGCTAAAAAAAAACTAAATGCTAGTGATCTTGCTCTCGTTTGAATTTCTCCCTCTTTTAGTCGTTGTGAAAAAAATTCGCCAACATCGTAAAGTGGTATTCCATCAAATCCAGGTAGTCGAAGTCTTTTTGAAAAATCTATAATAGGTTTTAAAGGCCAGATTCCGAGAAAAAAATTAATTATTTTACTCATAATTTTAACTAAAATATTTTCAAACTCAAATCCAAACTTTTTACTGAATGTGTTAAAGCGCCTACCGATATACTATCAACTCCTGTTGCAGCGTATTCTTTGATATTGATTATTGTAATTCCTCCAGAGGCTTCTGAAACAATTTTTTTGTTTATAATTTTTACAGCTTCTTTAAGTAGAATAGGAGGGAAGTTATCAAGCATAATTCTATTAGCAATTCCAGTTTCTAATACCAATACTACTTCTTCAAGATTCCTCGTTTCAATTTCAATAGGTAAAAATAAATTATTCGCTACTAAATACTCTTTTGCAAAATTTAAGGCAGCTTCAATTCCTCCTGCACTATCTACATGGTTATCTTTAATTAAAATCATATCGTATAATCCAAATCGATGATTTTGACCACCACCTATTCGAACCGCCCATTTTTCCAAGTGCCTCATCAACGGCGTTGTTTTACGGGTGTCAAGAATTTGTGTGCCATATTCTTCAACGGCTTTTACATATTTATTAGTTGTAGTGGCAATTCCACTCATGCGTTGCATACAGTTTAGAACAAGTCTTTCTGCTGTTAAAATACTTCGCACACTTCCTGTAACTGTAAAAACAATATCACCATAATGAACATTTTGTCCATCAACTCCAGCAAATGTTTGTATCAATGAAGAATCAACTTCATTAAAAATTTGTTTTGACAATTCAAGCCCTGCTAAAATACCTTCATCTTTTACAAGTAAATGAGCTTGCCCTATTTTGTTGGCATTAATTGTAGCTAAAGAAGTATGATCACCGTTCCCGATGTCTTCTTTTAGTGCTGCCTTAATAAATTCAGATAGTTCCATAGTTATTTGCAAAGTTGGTAAATCTAGCTAGTATTCCCATAGGTTTAAATAACAAAAGGACCTCGATTAGGAAGTCCTTTTGATATAAAGTTGTTTTATCTATTTTACTCTTTCATGAACCTAAGTTCTTGAATGATTGATGATGAACCTTGTTGTTTTACGTAAAAATAGGCTCTAAAGGTAATTCCTTGCGTTGTTGTTAATGTTCCAATCGCATAACGTGCTCCTTCTTTTGATTCACCTTTATGTATTATTGAGAAGGTTTTAGGGGAATTTTTGCTGAAAAAATCTTTTAAAATTTGCTCAGCTTGCACTTTACTATAAACTTCTTCTTGGTTTCCGATAGTAAGATCTACTGTATTGCCAAAATAACTTGAGATTGTAGTAGCGTCTCCTATTCTAATTGAATTCCCTATTTCATCGAATATATCAAGGGCTGCAAATGTCGCTAACGTACTGATTACGAAGAACGAAATTGCGGTTAGTAAGGTTTTCATGATGTGTGTTATTGGTCAAATTATTTCAATAATCAAGCCAAAAGCAATTCAGTTTGAGTCAATTGATTTCTTTTCTCAATTTTACACAATTATACTCTGTTATTTTCTCAATTTTGCACTATACCTTACTACATTATTAACAATTTTACTATTAAATATTAATATTTTGAAAGTCAAGTTTGTACAACTCTATAAAACGGAAGATTCCTGGCTTAAAACAGGAATAAATTTGTATTCTGAACGGTTAATTAGGTATATTTCTTTTGAAAGTATCGTATTAGAAGTTCCTGGCGCAAAGGGAAAGGGAAAAGAACAAGTACAATTAGCTGAAGCAGAAAAGGTTTTTAGTTGTCTAAAGTCTACCGATTATGTTGTTTTATTGGATGAAAAAGGAAAAAGTTTTGACTCAGAAGGTTTTGCTGTTTGGATGAATAAAAAGTTTACTGGTATTTCTGGAGATCTTGTTTTTATAATTGGAGGAGCTTATGGTTTTCATGAATCACTTTATAAAAGATCCAAAGAATCGATTGCTTTGTCATCAATGACTTTTACCCATCAAATGGTAAGATTAATATTTATAGAGCAGCTTTATAGAGCAATGACTATTCTCAGAAATGAGCCTTATCATCATTCTTGATCTAAAAGTAAATTAAAAAGATCATTATACGAAGCAATGCCTTCCTTTAAAGAAAAGTATTTATTTGCAGATTGTCGAATTTGATTCCTTTTTTCAATTGAAATAGTTTTTGTTAATAATAGAATTGCTTCATCATAAGAAGCATCCGAAAAGGAATTACAAACTACACCAGAGTTAGCTTCTTTTACAATTAGATCTGTATCACCAATCCCACTGTTGCATATTAGCGGTATTCCCATACTCATTATTTCGCCTTGCTTTGTAGGAGAACTTGCTTGCTTAGAAAAGGACGGTTTAATGAAAAATACAGAAGCATCACTTAAACTTAATAAGGCAGGTACTTCTTTTCTCTGCGCTGGTTTAATAATAATCTTGTTTCTTAATATTCCTTTTTCATCTGCAAGTTTCAAAATCATTTCAGGATTTTCTTGAGTTATAAAAAGAAAGTATGCATCATTAAATTTAAAAGTTAATCGACTATAAAAATCTAACATTTCACTACATAAATACCACGTCCCAATTCCTCCTAAATAGCTTAAGATAAAAGCACCATCTGGAATATTCAATTCAAAACGTAATTTCTTTTTTGTTTCATTACTAATTTTTGAAGGATCAAAAAAATCAATATCAGCACAACAAGGAATTACTTTTATAATTTGTTTTGAAGCTGGTTTCTCCTGTATTTCTTTTATTAATGGAATAGCTTTATTAGTAAGTGAAACAATAGCATTTGCTTGAAGAAACAAGTGTTTTTCTTTTTTCTTTAATAGTCTATAAATTATTTTAAAAATTGGATTAGATAAATTCCAAATATTTCCTTCAATACGTTCATCAACCCAAAATCCTCTCATATCAAAGATGTATTTAGCACTATTTTTCTTAGCCAAAATAGAACCGACCATTGCAGTAAGCTGACTTCTACAATGATAAATTTGAAAATGATATTTGTTATCTAGTCTTTTTGCAGTATGATATAATCTGTAAAGGTCATATAGCGTACTTAATACAGGAGGTTTCTTTGTGTATTTAAGCGGATGCCAAATTATTCCACTTAAGGAACATTGTTCCTCAATTAATGTTTTGTTTGATTTAAATCGTTCCTCTTTTTCAAAACTGATTAGGTGAATTTTTTTTCCAGTTTTCGACAATCCTTCGAGGTATGGCAATACTTGTGATTGACCTAAAGGGTCAGTCATGCCATCATATGATAAAAATAAAATCAAAATATTAGAATTAGATTAAGTCAATTGTACGCTTTGGGAAATACTTGTCCCTTAATTTAAGGAAAGGTATTTCGATAAGCTTTGATAAAACGATACCTACTAAAATACTTGAACAAAAATAAATAATAAAATATAACGGTTGATTTAAATTTATTAGTGTTTCCAGTCGCTTTATTGCTATCGCAACAGCTATATGAATGATATAAATGGAATAGGAATAATAACCAATTTTTCGAATTAGTTCAAATGCTGGTTTACTTATTAATTTACTTATTTTAACTCCTGCGTCTTTGGTTGTAATTGTTAGAATTAATAGAAGCCCGAAAGAAAGGTACAGCAGCGTAAAACCTATAGTTCTAATAAAGAATGATTGTTCTGGTTCAATAAAGGGAGTGAATGATATAAATAATAAAATGATCAAAGGAAAATACTTGCCAAGTTTATTTGAGAATTTCATTAAGTATTCTTTATTGAAATGATAAATGTAGGAAATTAAAACACCGGCAAACAGTGAATCAAATCTTAAATGTGACTCAAAAAAATTTTCTTGTTCTGGTTGATTAATATTCACCCATATTCGAAAAGATAAGCAAGCAAGAAAAATAAAAATTGTAATTGAATAAAATAATTTTTGTTTCTCAAGCAGTTTTCTTTTTATTAATACATATAATAAAAAAGTTAGAAAGAAATAGAAATGCTCTTCAACAGCAAGTGACCAAGTATGATTCCAAATCCTGCCTATATAATTTTGCAGAAAGAATATTTCACCAAAAAGATTTTGATAAGGAATTTTAGTCCCAGCAATATATTTAAATAGTATCGTAAATATTAGAAATGCATAAAACAAAGGATAAATTTTAAAACCTCTTCTTATTAAGAATAATCCAGGCTTAATTTCTCCGAATTTCTGGAAATCAGCAAACAATAATCCAGATACAAGGAAACCACTTAATACAAAAAATAAATCTACTCCAATCCAACCCATAGTAATGGTATAAAAAGAAAATGGAAAATGGCGGAATAATACTAAGATTACAGCAAGTCCTCGTAAAAAATCTATTTCTTTAAGACGGTTTATTGGGATCATTTAATTGGTTGTTTGCCCATAAGGCAAATAAGATCAAGTAGTTATTATAATTTGGTGCCTTAATTTAATATTCAAATATAGCATCTTTTGATTTCAAATTGTATCTAAAAAATAAGGAACAGTGATTTTTTTATTCTGTACTTTTACAACCTAATCATAAAAGAGCATGCAATTTTATTCAATGGAGGATTTCCTTTTTGGGCCCATTGCCATGCTTATCATACTTTTTTTAGGAAGAGTTTATGCTAATCGTAAAATGGAGAATGATCCAATTTTTAAATGGTTCCTACCTGGTTTGCGAATTAAATTAATAGGCGCATTAGGTTTATGTTTGGTTTATACATTATATTATCCTGGGGGAGATACTCTTCAGTATTACAATGATGGTGTTTGCCTTGTTAAATTACTTTTCTACAATACTTCAGGTTTTTTTAGGGTTTTATTTTATGCGCATGATCAAACTAATTATGCATTCTTTAATACTGATACTGGTTATCCAGCTTATTTAAAAAATGCAGAAACTTTTTTTGTAGTTAAACTGTCTTTTATATTCGTATTCCTAGGCTTTGGTAGTTTTATTGTAACAAATTTTTTAGTTGCTACATTTTCCTTTTTTGGAGCTTGGCGATTATTTAAAGTTTTTAATAGTGAGTTTCCAGAGATTCAAAAAGAATTAGCAATTACTATATTTTTCATTCCTTCGGTATTTTTTTGGGGTTCTGGTTTATTAAAAGATACATTCACTTTTGCAGGAACTGGATATTTAGTTTACGGTTATTATATGGCGTTTGTTAAAAGAGAAAAAATATTTGGAAATTTAATCACAACAGTTATTGCAGCATTAGTTATTCTATCTATCAAACCATATATTTTCGTTGGTTTAATGCCAGGTATTATCTTTTGGTCAATTCATAAGATTATTTCTCAAGTAAAGGGTAAGATTGCACGAATTGCCACTATTCCAATTTTTGTAATGCTTGGTCTTGTTTTTGGTTACATAATGTTAACTTTACTACAAAGCCAATTATCATCTTATACGCTTGATAATGTTTTGAAAAAAGCTATGGTTACTCAGCGAGATTTGAAAATGGAACATTATAATGGAAATTCATTTGATATCGGAAATTTTGATGCAACTATACCTTCTATGTTAAAAAAATTTCCTCAAGCAATTGCGGCAACATTTTTTCGACCATTTTTATTTGAGGCGAATAATATTGTAATGTTAATTTCCTCTATAGAAAATCTTTTAATTTTAATTCTTACAATTAGAGTACTAATTATGGTTCGTGTTATTGGAGTCTTTAGGTACTTTTTAAAGCATCATCTGCTGACTTTTTGTTTAATATTTTCTATTTTCTTTGGATTTGCTGTTGGAATTTCAACAAGTAATTTTGGAAGCTTAGTACGTTATAAAATTCCTTGTATTCCGTTTTATGTTGCATCTTTATTTATTATCAAACATCTTCGTCAAAAGGAATTAGATGCAATGGAAGCAAAGTCAAATCAGCAATTGGAAGAACCTATACACGAAGGTAAAAAAGAAGAAATATTTATTTAATTCATATTTGTTTTCATCCAACGATGTAAAACAATAAGGAGCCAAATTCTATTATATAGGTAATCTTTACCTTCTAAAAATTGATTTACAAGTGATTTTACAATGTCATAATCTACAACTCCAATTTGATTTACATTGGTTTCATTTAAATTCTCTTCAATTAGGTAACGTAATTCATTTCTAAGCCATTTGTTTAATGGTATTGCAAATCCTTGTTTAGGTCTTTCAAATAATTCTTTAGGTATATATTTATATAAAATTTCTTTCAATATATATTTTGGAATTCCATTGTGAAATTTAAGTTTGGGATCAAGATTCAATGCAAATTCTACTACTCTATGGTCAAGATATGGTACTCTCGTTTCTATGGAAAACCGCATACTCGCCCTATCCACTTTAGTTAATAAATCATCCGATAAATAATACTGTATATCAAATAAAGCTTGCTGTTCCATTGCAGTCAACTTTCTTGAATTAACTTTTGATGATATTGTCGTTTGTGAATCTTGTATATTAGTGTCGGCACTCAAAAATTCAAAAGAGTCAAATTCAGATGGATAAACATAGGGTTGATTTAGTAACCTACTTATTTCATCAGTAGTAAAAAAGTATTGTTCTTGAGAGAATATATGACTTCTTAAATTTCGAGAATGTTCGGTATGTAAAAGTTGACCTATTCTTTGAAAGCGCGAAGATAAATGTGAAAAAGCTGATGCCATTGGCTGACGAAATACCTTGAAAAAAGGATTATCTAATCGTTTTGCCCATTGATAGGATCCATAACCAAAAAATAATTCATCACCACCCTCTCCTGATAAAGTTACTGTAACATATTTACTTGCTAATTTAGAAACAAGCATGGTTGGAATTGCTGAAGGATCTGCAAATGGCTCATCATACGATTCAAATATTGAATCAATTAATCCTATAGCATCTTTGTATGAAACGATAAACTCATTGTGATTCGTGCCTAAATAATTTGCAACAGCCTTAGCGTATTCTGATTCATTATGAGAATTTTCTTCAAAACCTATCGAGAAAGTATTAACCTTTACGCTTGATAAATTTACTGCCTGTGCAGAAATTAAACTTGAATCAATTCCGCCACTTAAAAACACTCCAAAAGGAACATCACTTTTTAGTTGATATTGTACAGAACTCATCAATAAGTCACTTAACTTTACTAGTGCTTCTTCCTTATCACTTATAATGGAATTAGTAAGTTTTTGTTTTGGAGTCCAATAAATATGTTCTTCTATTCCCTTTCTATTTATTTTAATCCAACTTCCTGGCAACAATTTATAAATATTTTTATAGATTGTTGATGGTGCAGGTATAAATCCGAGATGTAAAAAATCATTAATTGCTTGAGGATTTAAAACTTTGTTTAGTTTACTTAACGACTGCAAAGATTTTAATTCAGACGCAAAAGCAAGATTAACTCCATCCCAATAATAGTTCAAAGGTTTTATTCCTAATCGGTCTCTGAATAGAAAAAGCTCTTCTTCTTGCTTATCATAAATTGCTATTGCAAACATACCATTCAGTTGATCAACAAAATCAACTCCATATTGAGAAAAAGCCTCTAAAATCATTTCTGTATCGCTAGAGGTACGGAACATACTTTGATTGTGAATGCCAGCACCTTCTTTTAGTCCTGCTCCAATTTCGCTATAGTTATAAACTTCACCATTATAAACAATAACATAGCGATCATTGGATGAAAACATAGGTTGATTAGCCCTAGTAGATAAATCAATTATTGATAAACGACGATGCGCTAATCCACAAAAATTATCCATATAAAACCCTTCAGCATCCGGACCACGATGTTTAAGCTTATTGTTCATTTTTTCTAAATCACTACGATCGAAAAAATTTTTAAATGAAATAAATCCAGCTATGCCACACATAATTTATCGGTAATGAAATTTTTTATTGCATTTTAA
>JANPGA010000285.1:0-2459 GCA_031423735.1 Bacteroidota bacterium
GTACCAATTAAATTTACAAAAGAGTTAGTTTGCTTAAAATCGGTTTCTAAACTATTATTATTATAATTACCCTTTAAATTTAATATCCCATAATCTCCAGACTTAGTCATATCTAGTTCTCCACCAGAGTTTAAATTAAAGTCGCCATTAAACGTAACACTATTGATATTATATTCATTGATAAAACTTGCATTTCCAAGACCTGCACCACTTCCATTTAGAGTTAAATTATTACAAGTAAAAGTGCTTCCACTAAGTATTTCCGCTTTAGATATTCCTGATCCCGCAGATTTATTAATAAACAAATTTCCAATTGTATTTAATGTACTAACATTTTTTACAATTAAATCAGGTGTGTTTCCATTATTTGATGCAATCGTAATATTTCTGCAAGTTGCATTTCCTCCCAAGTCAACAATGCAATCATTCAATGCGGATTGATCAATAGTAACATCTGTTAAACTATTAGGAATTTTGTTATTATTCCAATTCATACAATTAAACCAATCAGTACTAACAGCTCCAGTCCAAATTCTAGGAATAGCAGTACTAGTAGTTGTAAGTTTTACGTCGTCAACAAAAAAGCCTTCATCATTTCTATCATAATTTCCAGCAGTTCCATTAGCCATATCATTTTGAAAATTTACGCATTTGGCGGTTGCATTTGCTCCTGATTGATTTGCTACCGATATTATTTTTATTGAAATTGTATTGGCACCTATTGGAACATTATACAGCAACGGATTCGGCATGGTATAAGTTTGTGGGCATGAATTTGTTGTACCTCCTAATGAATTCGCCCATGTCCAAGAATTATCGGCACTTCCTCCAACGGATCCAACAATCACATAAATTCCTCCATTAATACTTACAAGTATATCTGCTCCTTCACGGGTATCCATCGCAGGTCCTGATCCACTCCTTACTGAATGATAAACTTGCAACTGAACATTTGATAAACCAGCAACATTTACAGTACTAAATGTGATTGAATTAGATTCTGCTAATCGTCCAACTCTTGCAGAATTCAAACCTGTTCGAGAAGTTTGTGAATTAACTACTCCGCCTACATAACCCCAGTTTTCACTACATGAAATACTTCCTTCAAATCCTTGATAAAAAAGGGTCGTTTGAGTAAATGCATTTTCATTGGCAAAAAATAAAATTATAATTACAAATATAGGTTTCATAATTTAAAACTATTTTACAAAATTAATATGTTGAAATAATGTAAAAGTTACTTTAATATTAAAAACAAAATAAAAAGCCTGTGAATAAAATTCACAGGCTTTTTATTTAAAATTATTGCTTCTAAATTAATGAGCTAAATCAAATGTTGTTGTTGCACTAAATGTTACAGGAAGCTTGCTCCATGTTTCCATTGAATTACGATGTTTTACAACAATATAATAACTTCCACCTAAAATTGCAGAGCTAAAATGTAATTGGATTGAACCATCGGTATGTAATACTTGAGTATCACTTTCTACTACAACTCCTAAATTCAAAGGATCTTGTAATTGAATTGTAACAGTATCAGCTTCTAATGGATCAATACCTACACCTGCATTTGACAATGCTGAAGTCATTGTTCCTGAACCTATATATAATCCTTGTATAAACATGGTCATGTTTAATGTAACTCCAGTTGTAGTTGTTACTGTAAATAGTGTTGATGAAATGCCAGAACATGTTCCATTTTGTACAGTAATAAATCCAGTGGTTGCTCCTACAGGAACTACTGCTGTAATCTGATTATTGTTATCGACAGTATAAGAAGATGTTATTCCATTAAACAATACTCCAGTTGCGCCAGTAAAGCCAGATCCAATAATAACAACTGTAGCACCTATTGCTCCTGAAATTGGAGTAAATGTACTTACTGTTATTGCAGGTGATACTGTTACTGTAACTGTTGTTGAAGAAGTACATCCTGCTGCACTTGTTCCTATTACTGTATAAGTAGTAGTTGCAATTGGATTTGCTGTAACTATTGATCCACTTGTTGCACTTAATCCAGTCGCTGGTGACCATGCATACGTTGATGCACCTGATGCTGTTAACGTTGTTGATGATCCAAAACAAATAGATGGTGCCGATGGTGTTATAACTACTGTTGGTAATGGATTAACCGTTACTGTAACTGTTGTTGTAGAAGTACATCCCGTTGCATTTGTTCCTGTTACTGTATAGGTTGTTGTTGCAGTTGGGTTTGCTGTTACTATTGCTGTTGTAGTTCCACTCAAGCCTGTTGCTGGTGACCATACATACGTAGATGCACCTGATGCTGTTAACGTTGTTGATGATCCAAAACAAATAGATGGTGCCGATGGTGTTATTACTACTGTTGGTAATGGATTAACCGTTACTGTAACTGTTGTTGTAGAAGTACATCCCGTTGCATTTGTTCCTGTTACTGTATAGGTTGTTGTTGCAGTTGGGTTTGCTGTTACTATTGC
>JANPGA010000286.1:0-1587 GCA_031423735.1 Bacteroidota bacterium
GATTTTTCATTCCATAAAAAAACAGTAGAAGGCAAAATATTTTTAAGTTGTTCAACTAAGTGCCTCACTTCTTTACTTATCATTGCAGGTAGCCAACGAATAGTAAATTCTTTATTTTGTAATTGTACTATTTGTGGAACAACCGCACCATTTGCCAAAAGATGAATTGAAAAATGCAAAACAGTATGTATTGCTGCTGTTGATGGCTGATAATCGTTAGTTTTAGAGGAGCTGATTTGTGAGATTTGTTTCAAAAAATTTAGAAAAGAAAACTCTGTTTCATTCACAAATACTTTTGATTTGTATTGCTCGTCAATGGTTATTTTGTTTTGAGCTTTGTGATTAATCGTTTGTTCTCCCTGTGTTGCTTTTGAAAATAAATTTTCTAGATTAATTTTTCCCTGAACAATTTTTTGGGCATTCTTTACTGTCTTACCAATTTTCAAAATATACTTTTCTTTAAAATCTCCAGTTCCTTGATAAAAAGCTGGGAAATCGGAAAGCAATACCGTTAATGGCTCATGTATGGGAGATAATTTTGTAAAAGAAAGTTTAGTGTAAGAATTTTCTGTATTGTATGTCTCTTGTTTCTTCTTTTTTGTTTCAAAATATAAATCGGTAATTTTTGAAATTTCGAGCTTTTGTTTATTTACAAAAACTCCAAATTTTTCAAGCTCTTGAATTAAATTAACGTTGTGTAAATCGAAAACTAAAAAAGGGTTATTATCAATTTCGGCACTTACTTTATAAATAACAGCTGCCAAATGTTTGCAAGGCACAGCCCAATCGGGACAAGAACACTGCATCTTGAAATCTGTCCATTGTTTTGGGAATACTTTTAAACCCATTTCTTCGGCAATTGTCAATACTTGTGGGTCAAGTACTCTATTAAGCAACTTAGAAATAATAGTTGGCTTTTGAGATAAAGCTTTAATAAATGTGCCAAGTTCAGGGTCAAAAAATGGAGGAAGAATCACATCGACAATATACGGTTTTGGCCTACTCCCTGCAACTTTAGCATGTATTTGATTACCGTTAAGTTTTATTGTTTTGATTGAACCATTGCGCGCATATCTACTACCTCGTTCAAGTCGGTTTTCATAATCTATATTGCTTAAAGAGTTTAACCATTGCTCTCCCCACCAAGTTTTCCCAAAGTATTTACTCATATTATAATCATACTATTATTATTGTGTTTCAAGAATTACGCAATTTGTTAAACGTTCAATTTATAGTGTAAAAATAATTATTTAATTCTTTTAGGCAATTTAATTTCATGAAGGCCCTACGAACGGATAATGGACAGTTAACGAAATTGATACTATAATTTATTAACATGAAGATTTTACCAAAATAATACTGAAAGGATATTTTTGGTCATATTTTAATGTTCAAACAAATGGAAGAACAATCAGAAAAGAAAATCAAAATATTAAGAATATTCTTGAAAAAGATTTAACTTTTCTGAAAATAAAATATATACCGATGCCATCCTGTATTAAACAAAAAAGGCCTCTTATTTCTAAGAGGCCTTTTTTGTTTAATACAGGATGGCATCGGTATATATTTTATTTTCAGAAAAGTTAA
>JANPGA010000287.1:0-1701 GCA_031423735.1 Bacteroidota bacterium
TCCAACAAAGTCATCTCTATTAGGTTCTTTATTTGCTTTTGCAATGGAACCATATAAAGTTGTTGAAGTATTTATTTTATAAGTAATTCCTATTTTTGGATTGAAAAAAAATATATTTGAATTTTGAATTTTCGAATTCCCAATGTCATCAACTCCATTAAAAGTATAATCAACCATTCTAATTTGTAAATCAGTAAAGGCAATTAATTTTGAACCTATAGATATCTCTGTTTTATTATAAATATTAAAATCATTTTTATCAGCTTTATCATAATAATATCGCTGACGAATTTCTGAGGAGCCAGCATAGCGAGCCCAAATTACTTCACCATAATGTTTGCCCTCATATCTGTTAATTGCTCCTCCTAAAGTTGAGTTAATATTTTTATTGAATTGATATTTTACGTTGTAGGTAACTCCATAAAAATCATTATCAAGCCACTTTCTTCTAATCAAATCCGAAGTTTTTATTAAAGTATCAATTGCAATTATTGAATAATCCGATAAGTTTTGATTTTTTTTATATTCTTCATAAAATCCATTTCCTTTTGTATAATGCAATGCAATATTTAGATTACATTTTTCATTAATCATTTGTGAAAAGAAAAATTGGTAATGGTCTTGTTGGTAATTATCAACTTGGTTATCGTAGGTAAAATAATTATATTTAATTCCAGAGTTTAATAGGTTCACTGATTCAGCCGAATCTAATCCGTTTCTATCAATGTAATTATGCATATCATTAATGTCATTGTTAAACCGGCTTTCAGGAATACCATTCCAACTTTGATATGTTATTTCTTTTCCTGAAAAAATATTTAATCTAAGAATTGTTTTTTTGTTAATATATCCACTTGATAGAGAATAACTTTTTAGATCCGCACTTCCTCGATTTACAAATCCATCTGATTTAATTCTTGATAATCTTCCTTCAAAAATCCAATGATCGTTTATTAAACCAGTTCCAAGATTTATATTGTTTTTGATAGTATTAAACGTCCCATATGAATTGCTAGAATTTGCAAATTTTTCATTTGATAGATTCGAACTTTGTAGATTAATATTGCCTCCAAATGATCCTGCTCCATTTACGCTTGAACCAACTCCTCTTTGAACTTGGATGTTTTCTGTAGAGGAAAGGATGTCTGGTAAATCGACCCAATACATTTGTTGCGATTCTGCATCATTTATTGGGATTCCGTTTACACTAACATTTATTCTTGTAGGATCAGAACCTCTAATTCGAATTCCCGTATACCCTATTCCTGTTCCTGCATCTGAGGTCGCAACTACTGAAGGCAAGAGTTGGAGGATATAGGGCACATCTTGCCCTAAATTCCCCGATTGCAACAAGGTTTTATCTAATTCGGAATAAGCCATGCCCGAGTTAGTGTTTACCCTTGTTGAAGTAACTAAAACCTCTTGCTTTAGATAAGTAATTGGTGTTAGGTTAAATCGTAGGGTGGTATCAGAAAAAAGGCTAATAACTTCTTCATAACCATTGTAGCCTAACGCATTAAAACTTAATTTGTGAGTACCGCTAGTTAAGTTCGTAAGAAGAAATCCTCCTTTCTCATTAGTTTGTGACTGAAAAGAAACACCATCAATAGAAATGGAAACATGATTCAAAGGCGATTGTTCGTTGGTATAAACAAACCCAGTTAATTTGATTTGCCCAAAAAGCAAATTGCACATTAGACA
>JANPGA010000288.1:0-4137 GCA_031423735.1 Bacteroidota bacterium
GTAAGTGTTACACTTCCACCTTGACAGAATGTTGTTGCTCCACTTGCAGAAATTGTTGGAACTGATGGCAATGCATTAACAGTAACTGTGGTTGCTAATGAACTTGCAGAACAACCTGAAGCATTGTTTACAGTTACACTATAACTTCCATTTGCATTTGCAGATATTGCTTGCGTTGTTGCTCCTGTGCTCCATAAGTAAGATGTTGCTGCACTTGACGTAAGTGTAACATTTCCACCTTGACAGAATGTTGTTGCTCCACTTGTTGCAATTGTTGGAACTGATGGTAATGCATTAACTGTAACTGTTGTTGCAAGTGAAGTATTGGAACATCCAGCAGCATTAGAAACAGTAACAGTATAACTTCCATTTGCATTTGCAGATATCGCTTGCGTTGTTGCTCCTGTGCTCCACAAGTAAGATGTTGCCGCACTTGAAGTAAGCGTTACACTTCCACCTTGACAGAACGTTGTTGCTCCACCTGTTGAAATTGTAGGAACTGCTGGCAAAGAAAAAGTAGTTGTTGCCGATGAATTATTGCACGTTCCAGAACCTCCAAAAGAATAAACTTTAGCATTATATGTTCCAATACCAAGTCCTGTAAAGCTAACTGAACTATTTCCTGTTAAAGGAGCACCAAATGCTACAGCACCTTTAAATAATTGTACCGTGTATGGTGCAAGCCCACCAGAAAGATTATAGGTAATATTACCTGAGCATCCAGCAGTTTGAGATGATGTACCAACAACAATTGATGACAGACATCGTTCAGTATAAGAAGCAGTAAGTTGATACGCTCCAAATGTTGCAAATGATGAAGTAATTCTCAAATAATACTTACCAACTGCCAATCCACTCATAGGTATTGTGTTTGTTAGAGCATGAAGTTGGCCAGAATAAATTGGTACTTGAGTAGTATCAGAAAACAAATCATAATAAAAATAAGGCAGATCTGTATTAAAATGATTTTGTTCAATGTCCAATTGCAAATTCATTGTACCATTACCATCATAACCAATTTGCCACCAATCTAGGTTGTCAGTAATTAAATTATAATAAAAATAAAGGTGACCACCAGTTGGCGTATTAGCTGGTAAAAGTGTACCCTGTAATGCAAAATTATTATTATTTGAATTCTCAACCAAAAAATTCATTGGTTCTAAAACATTCGACAAAGTGTATGGTGCAAATTCAGTGTCATAATAAGTTCGTACACGAATAAAGTAGGTTCCAGCACCTAAATTATTTAACGTTTGAGAGATCGTTGCTGTGGTATAATTTTGAGCTAAAATAGTTGTGCCATCATTGTCAAATAAAGTGGCATATACATTTTGACCATTCAATGAACTTATAGTCCAGCTAAATTTTCCATCAAGAGGTAAGGTAACAGAATAAAAATCGAACGTATCTCTTGCTGCGTTATAAAAATAATTGATATGGCCAGTAGCATTAGAGTTTATTGGTAAAGTTAATGCTGTTGCAGGGGTACCATTTGGTTCAGCATCATTATTAAGAGTTGAATTTAAAGTAGCTTTTAAAGCGTAAGGCGCCCATTCACTTGTATAGTAATTTTTAATTTGAATATAATATGTTCCTGCAGCTAATCCGTTAATAGAATACGTTGCAGAAGAAGTAGTATATGATCCAGTTAAATAGGTTACACCATCATTATCATAAAGTAAAGCATAAACATTCTGACTATTTAACGAATAGATATTAATATATAACTGACCATCAGTATTTATAGTAACCTTATACCAATCTTCCAGATCATCATTTCCATTATGGTAGTAACCAATATGGCCTGTAACAGAATCATTAAGGTTTAAATTTAAAGCTTGTGCTCGTGTTCCATTTGGTTCTGCATCATTAGGAACCGTAGTATTTAAAGTAACTCGTATTGAATAAGGAGCAAATTCATAATTTGAATAATAGTTAATAATACGAATGTAATAGGTTCCTGCAGCTAATCCATCTTTTGAATACACAGCATTAGTAGTAGTATAACTTCCAGTTAGAAGAGTTACTCCATCACCATCATATAACTGTGCAAAAACATTTTGATTGTTATACACATTCAAACTTATATTAATCTGTCCATCGGAAGTAGTAGTAAATTTATACCAATCAAGTGTATCACGCAAAATGTAATTATCGTAACCAACATGCCCATTCACCGAATCATTTAAGTTAATAATTTTTGCTTGTGCAGGATTATCATTTGCTGAGCCGGTTTCTGCTAAATTTATTGGTAGAACAAGTCTACTTTTTAAAGCATATGGGGCGAATTCGGAATTAAAATAATTTTTAATTCTGATATAATAAACACCAGGTGCAAGACCATCTTTTGAATAAGTTGCATTTGTTGTTGTATAATTACCTGCAAGTAACGTAACACCATCCGAAGCGAATAATTCAGCAAATACATTTTGAGAATTTAATGAATAAATAGTAAAGTCTAACCTACCATCAAGTGTTGTAGTTATCTTCCACCAATCAGTTAAATCGTCATAAGAGTTATGAAAATATCCAATATGTCCGGTAACTGAATCATTCTCTAACAGTGTATTCGCTTGGGTGAAAATATCATCTGGTTCATTTTCATTTGGCACTGATGCTGCAGTAAATGTTGGAATAAAATTGTACGTAGTGGATTCAGTATTGAAATACGCAATAAACCGTATATAATAATTTCCCTTTGCAATTCCATCAACATTCAAAACAGTATTACTACCCGTCGTATATGCTGAAGCAAATTGTTGAACACCCAAAGTATCGTAAATCTGACAGTATACATTACTTCCATTTAATGATGACCATGTTAGTGTAAGCTTACCATCGCTTGGAGTTACGACGCGCCACCAATCTTCATCATAATTTAGATCGGCGGTCCCACTTCCGGTTGCACCTATTGTAATTAGGTTTGCCTGGTTCCAAACATTGTTTGGTTCCGTCTCTGCTCTTGCAATGTTCAGTGCGAACATTATGAACAGGAATAGTGTAGTAATTTTTTTCATTTTATTTTTGGTTTGATAATACATTGGATGACTCAATTAATTGATAAATTATAGTTTTAGATATTATTACCTTCTAATCTTAGATTGAATACCTTCAAGTCTTTTATTCGCTTTACAAAGGTTTTCGCTTTTTCACTAGTAGTAAATACCTAATTTGTAGTACAGCACTACTCAATTTGTAGTAGTAATTTTGGATTCTAAAAAATTATGTAGATATTTATACTTAATAAAGAATTTATCTATCATCAAAAAATAAGAAGAATCACTTCAATATGCAAGTAAAAAATTTAATACAAATAGTATTTATTTTCATTCTATTTGAATTTATTTCAATTAAAGCCAATGCTCAAACAAATAAGATTGAAACTCTTAGAATAAATCTTTCAAAAAATCATACCCCAAATGAAAAAAAGGAGACATTATTAAATCTTTGTGCAGAATTTAATTCCTTATCTTCTGATAGTCTTTTACATTACATTCAACAAGCAGAAAAGTTTAGTCAGGAAGGTTCAGATGAATCAATTAAAGTGAGAATTTATTATTGTATTTATCTTCAGAAAATTAGTAAATCGGGTGAAGCAATAAATATTTTAGATAGTTTATTGACCAAAATAAATTCCTTAAAGAACAAAGAAAAACTGCGATTGGAGATTTTGTCGGCTCAGTGTGGTGCATTGATTAGAAATAATGAAAACAAAGAAGCGATCGAGAATGCATTTACTCTTTTACAGCTTGCAGAATCACGTAAGGATACGATATATGTTGTAAAGTCATATACAATTCTAGGATGGGCAAATATGGAGTTGGGGAAATATTATGAAGCAGTACGTTTTCTAAATATCGGTTACCATTACAGCACTAATGAAAATATTTTGCAGTATGCACCTAGTTTATTTTCAAACAATGCCGCAAGTCATGCCAACTTACTTAAAGCTGATTCCGCACGCTATTTTGTTGAGCTTAGTTTAAAATATAGCAAGAAATCAGAAAACCTTACTTCACTAGCTAATGCATTAAACATTCGTGCAGATATGTTTGCAAAAAAGCATGAATATGACGCTGCCGAAAAAGATTTAAAAGATGCTTTAGCAGTACGGGAAAAAATAGGTGATAAGTTTTT
>JANPGA010000289.1:0-3197 GCA_031423735.1 Bacteroidota bacterium
AAGAATTAATAATTAAGAATTAAGAATTAAGAATTAAGAATTAAGAATTAAGAATTAAGAATTAAGAATTAAGAATTAAGAATTAAGAATTAAGAATTAAGAATTAAGAATTAAGAAAAAATATTTATTTGAATTATGCAAATATAAATCAATTAACATATAATTTATTTTTACTTTAATACAATTCTAATATTATTCGGGAAAATCCAATCCAGACCATGATTTGAAGGAGGTTTTTTGTTGTTCATTGGCATCGTTGATGGTTGTAATTTTTACTATGTCAAAATAGGGTTTTTTATCCGAGGCTAGCACAATCGACTTAAACAGTTTTTGTGAAAATACATTTAATAGAATTGGTTGTGAACTTGCTTGTATTAAATCACTTAAATTATTTTCAACTTTCCAACAATTGCATGATATTATTTCATCTTCACGTGATATTCCAGCCTTTTCTGCAGGTGAACCTGGTAAAATGTTTGCTACTTTAGTAATTCCACTTTCAATGATTGTACGAAA
The DNA here is from genome assembly GCA_031423735.1 of Bacteroidota bacterium. GTDB lineage: Bacteria > Bacteroidota > Bacteroidia > AKYH767-A > OLB10 > JANXSD01. The sequence goes on from JANPGA010000289.1 coordinate 517, forward strand.
TCCAAATATTGATTCATTTGAATATACTGATGCAGTTTTAGAGAGATAACAACCAACATAATTTAACATCTCATTCAATTTCTCTTCATACGAAACTGGTTGATTTAACAAATCATCAAACACATAAGAAACATTTTCACCAGCCAAATCTTTTGCTAATGAACGAACATCTTTTTCAGTATATCCTAAATGTTGAGGAGCAAAATCATTATACAATTGATAAAATAAATCATCAAGAGATTTTTTATCCGTTGTAGTTTTACGTATCGTTAGATCCAAAAGCAAAGCAATTAAACTTCCTTCATCATAAATGTTTGTCTTGCGAGCTGGTGCTCCCGGAACATATCCATCTAACCAAGTATCAAAACTACTATCACTCACCGATAAATTAAATCGACCATAATTATCAAAATGTTTTTGTAGTCGTGAGTTAATCTCTACAAAATAATTTTTCACATTAAAGAATCCACTTCGTGCTAAAAATAAATCCCCGTAATACGTAGTAAATCCTTCATACACCCAACCTAATTGACTATAATTTTCTTTTGTGTAATCGTAAACAACAAAATCATTCGGACGAAGTGTTTTCACATTCCATGCATGAAATAATTCGTGAGAAGCAACGCCTAAAAGATCAGAATACAATTCCTCCTCCATTAATTTATAGCCTGGTCCGAGGGCTAAAACGGTGCTTGTAATATGCTCCACTCCATGATAAAAACGAAATGGCAAAATCAAAATCAAGAAATGATATTCCTTACTTGGCAATTTATGCATCATCGCTAATTGCACTTTTGTAAATCCTTCAAAATCTTTGATTATTTTATTCCAATCAGGTTTGCAATCTCCTTGAAACCAAACATGAAAAAGATTATCGTTGACTGAATACGTTTGATGTTTCAAAGTTGCAGAAGCGAAAAAAGGCGAATCAACTAATTCGTGAAAATCATTTGCTATTAAAGTATGCTTTTTAGTTTCCTTCAAAGCGCAAGCAATTTCCCAATTTGATGGAAGTTCTAAAAACACATTACATTTCTCATGCAAATTATCCGTTTCATAAATCATGCAATGAATAGGATTTACATACAACATTTGCTCATCCACCCAACATGCACCAGCATCAGGTTGTGAAGCGAAATATTCATAATCAATTACAACTTGCTTGCAATTAATATCAGGAACACTCCATTTATCTTTTGAAATTTTCTCAAGACGAAGTGCATTTCCATTTTCATCATAAGCTTTAATGCTGCGAACATTTTTAGCAAAGTTCCCAAGTTCATACCTGCCTGGTCGCCAAGAAGGCAACTGAAACTCAATCGAACTTTCTTGATTTACAGCTTTAATGGCCTTAATTTTCAAGTAACGACTGGAAGGAATGGGGATTGAAAGATAATAATCCATAGGGTTTTTAATATTTTTCAAAAATACAATTAAAATCTATGATTAGATAAATTCGAAAATAACTCTATAATTCTAGGAATTATGCTTGTAAAATAGTATAAAATTGGCTTTTCGATTTTAATTCATATATTTATATTTTGCAACCCAAACTTTACCCAATATCTTATTTATTGACAAAGCTCATTAATCATAGTTATTTTCCTTATTGTTTACTCATCTTTACTTAACAATAGGCTTCCACTTGAAATAACAATCGATTATACTTAAATTCTGAAGTAAATGGTATTTATCATATTATAGCAATAAGTAACAAAGGAGTAATTTTAAATGGATCTATTAATTTAATACACTAAATGAATAATTTATTTAAAATTTTATTTGTTGTTTTGAGCATGTGCAAATTCGCACATGCTCAAAACACTTTTAATATAACAACTTCGTTTGGAGTTGATGTAGCTAGTAATATTTTGGAAACCGATTCAGGCTATTATACCTCCATTAGTTCTGGACAGCCAACTTTACCTCGAAATGCGATATTCTGTTTTTATGACACAACAGGAAATTTAATACGAAATAATATTTATGGCGACTCATTAGAACTTTACAATGACCATTCACTTTTTCTCGATTCAAAAAATAATTTTATTATGGGTGCGGGGTATTTTAGTTTAAAGCAAAATCATTACCAATTATCTCTAAGGAAAATTGCTTCAAATGCTAGTAATATTTGGCTTCATCATTATGCTCAAGATACTACAAGAAGTTATTATGGTAATTGGGTGTATAATACAGTTGATTCAGGTTTCATTTTACCAGCTGAAGTTGCAGATTCAATAGATGGAAATATCTATGTAATTAAAGTTGATAGTTCAGGTACTATTAAATGGGACTATGAACTTCTTGGTAACAAATATGATCAAGCTTTTGATGCTGCTGAAACAATCATTCATGATTACTTAGTTGTAGGTTGGACAAATTCTTTTGGCAATGGAAATTTAAATTTTAGAGATGCCATAGTAGTTTGTATTGATAGTTCGGGAAACAATAAATGGAAAAAAACTTTTGGAGCATCAAATGTCAGTGAAACAATGTATCGAATCATTTCCTCACATGATGGGAATTTTATAATTAGTGGAGAAAGGTTCATAGTTGGTCAATATGGAAATTCAAGTATTTGGAAAATTGATTCTTTGGGAAATTTAAAATGGCAAAAATATTATTTAACAAAATCAAATGTTTCAGAGTTTTATGGAATACAAGAATTAGCTAATGGACAA
>JANPGA010000290.1:0-2984 GCA_031423735.1 Bacteroidota bacterium
CATGTTTAACTGAGCGATTCTCAGCAGCTGATTTGCCTTTTCTTTTGTCTTGATGTAAAGTTGTTATTTCTGGATATGAATTCGTAATTAATTCAGATCCATCTGTAGATCCATCAGTAATAAAAATAATTTGCATTTTATCTTTTGGATAATTTAAAGCTAAAATATTTTCAATTTTACCAGGTATTATTGAGGCTTCATTGTAACAAGGTACAATAAAGCTTACTGTAGGTTGATAATTTAAGTTATTTACTAAGAGGTCTTTTTTAAAGATCCTTTTAATTTTTATCATGATATAAAGTACTATACCATACCCAGCATATGCATAAAATACAATTGTTACTAAAGTCCAAAATATTATTGTTAATTGATTCATGCTGCATTATTGTTTAATAATTCAAAATTTTTAACCTTTTCCCAATCTTTGGTTGATGGATTATATTGCTTAATTATTTTTGCTGGATTTCCTGCAACTATACTGTATGCTGGAACACTTTTAGTTACTACACTACCTGCTGCCACTATAGAGTGTTTACCAATAATAACACCGGCAGTAATTACAACATTAGCTCCAATCCATGAATCGTCTTCAATAATTACTTTTTTAGTTGTGCAGGGCTGTAGCCTGATCGGAATGCCAATATTTTCGTATCCATGATTTAATCCTGAAATTACTACATGTTGAGCTAGTATAATATTGTTTCCAATTTCTACAGGGCCTATTATAACATTTGATAAACCTATACGTACACCATTTCCAATCTTAACTAAACCCATTCCATTGTTCACAACCGTATAATCTTCAATTGTCGAATTTACTCCTAAAGAAAATTGATTAAATGGAAGAACATCTATCCTTGTGTTTCTTCTAATCAACGATCCTTTCCCTTTTTTATGTATAAAGGGATTTACAAAATGTGATACCCACCATCGCGGCCTTGCCTGATTATACGGCATAAGTAAACTCAACGTGAATCGTTTTAGGGAGGGATTACTTTTGATTTTATGAAGTAGCGTCATCTTATTAATTTAATATTGTTTGTACGCTTTTATAATTGCTATAGTTGTTGATTTTTATAACAAAATATGTTAAAATCTTACATTAATCGATATTGTTGAAACAGCTTTTTTTGTTTTACTGTATAAGGATTCATATTTATAAAATGTTAACAGGACGCGATATAGTAATTGTAGGTTTACAACCATGGGATATTTCAATTGGAAGTAATTGTAAGAATATTGCAATTGAGTTTTCAAAGAAAAATCGTGTGTTGTATATCAATGCTCCTTTGGATCGAGTTAATTTTTTGAAGAAAAGTAATAACCCATCTATTTTAAAACGAATTAGCATAGTTCAAGGAAAAGAGAAGGGACTTGTTAAAGTTCAAGATAATATTTGGAATTTATATCCTTCTTCAGTTGCAGAATCTATTAACTGGATTGGTAATAAAAAAATATTTAATTATTTAAATAGGATAAACAATATTCGTTTAGGTAAGAATATTCAAAAAGCTATTGATGAGCTAGGCTTTAAAGATATTGTTTTGTTTAATGATCAATCAATGATAAGATGCTTTCATTTAAAAGAATTATTAAATCCTACATTCTCGATTTATTATATAAGGGATAACTTAAGTACAATTTCTTATTTTAAAAAGCATGCTTTGGAAATGGAGCATCAATTGATAAAGGAAGCAGATGCAGTAGCAACAAATTCTGATTTTTTATCAGATTATGCAAAAAAGTTTAATTCAAATTCAATGATGGTTGGGCAAGGTTGTGATTTTTCACTTTTTGCTAATCCTGAATCTATAACCGTTGCTGATGAATTGAAATCTATTAAAGGTCCTATTCTTGGCTATGTAGGTTTCTTAACAACATTGCGATTGGATATTCCATTACTTGAATTTATTGCTAAACAAAAAGTTGATTGGCAATTAGTATTGGTTGGACCAGAAGATGAAGCTTTTAAATCAAGCATTTTACATCAATTACCTAATGTTCACTTTTTAGGAAACAAACATCCTGAAACTTTGCCATCGTTTATAAAAGGATTTGATGTGGCTTTAAATCCTCAATTAGTAAATGAGGTAACTATGGGAAATTATCCACGTAAAATAGATGAGTATTTAGTAATGGGTAAACCAGTTGTAGCAACTAAAACTCCATTTATGGAATACTTTAAAGATTATACTTATCTCGCAACAACTAATGAAGATTATATTTCCATGATTGATAAGGCCCTTTCAGATAACTCTATTTCCTTTGAAGAGGAAAGGATAAAATTTGCTTTAACACATACTTGGGAAAGTAATGTTGAAGAGATTTCAAAATTAATTAAAACAAAAAATAATTCTAATTAAATAAACCTGATAAAATAAATTATGAAAAATCCAAGAATTAATGTCGGTGAGTTTACCGAATTTACAGAGGTAGTAGATATCAAGCGGTTAAATTTTATTGCAGATGCAATTCAAAACAATTGTAAACCAGGAGCACGCATCTTGGATGTTGGTTGTGGTAATGGTAATATTGCACGAGGTATAGGTAGCCTTGGATACACTGTTGTTGGGATCGACTTTAGTGCCGATGCAGTTCAATATGCACGATCAAAAAATACGCAATCTAATGTTGAATTCCGTGTTTGTAGTGCAGAAGAAGTTACTTTGGCTGAAAATTTTGATGCAGTAATTTGTAGTGAAGTTTTAGAACATTTAAATCAACCGGAGTTGCTTGTTAAAACACTTTCTCAAATATTAAAAAGTGGTGCAATTTTAATTGCAACGGTTCCAAATGGAGTAGGTCCACGTGAATTACTTATTACACGTCCTGTACAATCTATGAGCAATGGATTTATGGGAAAAGTTGTTGATCAATCAAAGAAAATGTTAGGATATACTAATTCAACAGTTCAAAGTCAATCTGGTGATTTAACACATGTGCAGTTTTTTACAAAAGGCGCTCTATGTAACTTAATATCTAGC
>JANPGA010000291.1:0-2250 GCA_031423735.1 Bacteroidota bacterium
ATTAATCCTTTATCGATTGCGAGTCCATAAAGTAAGGGTTTTAAGGTACTTCCTGGTGAACGTACAGCTAGGTTTCCATCAACTTGTCCGTGTGTGTAAATGTTTTTAAAGTTTTCACTTCCTATATAAGCAATTACCTCATGTGATTTATTGTCTACAATTATGATGGAAGCGTTTTTTATAGTATGTGCTGAAAGTCTTTGCATATGATTGTAACATATTTGCTCCACTTTTTGTTGAATATTAAGATCAATGGTGGTTTTAAAATTATTCTGTGTTGGGTTTTCAAGATGTAAACGTCGACTTAAGTGTGGGGCGAAAGAAGGAAAGTATTTCTTATTTATAGAGATAGGCTCTTTACAAGCATCGTTTAATTGTTCAATTGGAAAGGCATTCTCATTTGATAATCTAATTAACCAACGATTTCTTTCCTTCATCAAAAGAAAATTGTTTTTACCAGGCTTTAAAGACGAAGGTCGATTTGGAATGATCGTTAGTAAGACTGCCTCCGATGGGCTTAGTAAAATTGGTGGTTTTCCAAAATAAATATAAGAGGCCGATTTAATGCCTTCAATATTTCCTCCAAAAGGTGTTAGCGATAAGTACATTGATAGTATTTCATCTTTGCTAAAAAGATATTCAAGTTGGATTGCACGAAAGCTTTCAATAAATTTATTTAAAATAGTTCGTTTTTTGGGTTCTTGCAAACGAACTACTTGCATTGTAATGGTGGAAGCTCCTGAAGTTCGTTTGTTATAAACGATGTTGTTAAAACCAGCTCTTAAAATGGCAAATGGATTTATACCAAAATGATAGTAGAAATATTTATCTTCTTTTTGTAAAATAGTTTTAAGAAGTAAGGAATTAACCTCATTGGTAGTACAAAGCATCCTCCATTTATCATCATCACTTAAATAAGCATTCATTAATTTCCCATTTCTATCATATACTAGGGTAGAATAGGGAATAGTATGATGGATCGGAAATGTGGCATTAATTAGAAAAAAAGAATTTATTAGCATTAATAATCCAATACCAATTTTTAGCATTAGATAATTTTTATTTCGCATTTCCGAAGGCCAAATTTAATTTAAGCAGTTTAAATTTTCTTCAATTAACTAGTGAAGATGTTATCTATTGCCTTTGCAAGTTGATAATCTTTTTCAGTAATAATAAAACCTTGGTCATGTGTGTTTAACCTAATCTCGACCTTATTATAGGTATTCGACCAAGTTGGATGGTGATTCATCTTCTCGGCAATTAATGCAACTCTCGTCATAAAGGAAAAAGCTTCAATAAAATTTTTGAATTCAAATATTCTGCAAAGGCTGTTCTCAACTTCTATCCACATATTTTTATTTATTAATAATTTTTATTCTGCCTGATCCAAAAATGGAATGATTTTCACCATCATACATTGCATCAGCGCTTACAGGGCCCATTGAATAGCTTCCAGCACTAACAGCTCTAACTAAATAGTAGAAATTAAGTGGTTTTGTAGTAATTCTTGTAAACAAATTAATTCGATCATCACGCATGTCAAGATATTCTGTTTCGGTATTATCTTTGATCCAGTCTAGTTCAGGAACTGCACTTACTCGTGGATTTTCGATTTCAAATCCTGCAGGTAAAATGTCCGTCACTACAATATTCTCAATGGTGTTTCTACCACTATTTTCCAATGTAATTTTAACCACAACTAATTGATTTTGAGAAAAGGTTAATTTATCAATTGGCTTTCCATAACGATCTAAAAATACTTTTCTAACTTTTAAGTTTCTGTCTTCACTTTTATAACTACCATCTAATGTTAAACCAGTTGTTGTCCAATAATAATACAAATTTCCTTGTCCTTTTACATTTACTGCTATTTTGGAATTAGTAATTTCATTTCGAAGAACTAAATCTTTACCATCAAAAATAAAATTCTTACCACCATTTGTTTCTAAGTTAGCAGTAGCATTACTTAAATTATTTTGCTTCATAAATTTACCTAAAGCAAGAAATGCAAATGCCCTTTCTTGAGTATTTATGTATGGTTGATTTTTAATTTCCCTACTTAATCTTTTTACGATTTCAGCTACTTGAATGTTATTCGGATCTGTTGCTAATAATGCATTAAGTACAAGTGATTCATCCCTAATATAACTGCTATAATTTCCTCCCGAAGTACTAATCGCTTTTTCTCCAGAAAATTCTTGAGGTAGTAATTCTAAATAACTCTTGCGATCACCTGTAATTAGGTATGTA
>JANPGA010000292.1:0-14986 GCA_031423735.1 Bacteroidota bacterium
ATATGTGCTTCATACCAAACACAAGGTTGTCCATATCCATTAATGAGTTTTATTCAGAAAAAAATTGGTTCAAAATATTATCATGACTTAAATGCACATTATGTTGAAGGTACGGAACGAAATCCTATTTACCAGAGACCAGATACAACTTCTATAATAGCATTTAATACCGTTGATAATTTAATAAATAAAATTCCAATTCCTACCTTAGTTGGAAGTAATGCATGGGCCGTTGCTCCATCACATACAAAAAATGGAAAAGTACTTCTTGCAAATGATACTCATATTGGATATGGACAACCTTGTGTTTGGTATGAAGCACATATAGAATATCCTGGATTTAGTTTTTATGGAAATTATCTTGGAGGGTTTCCTTTCGCAGCTCTTGGACACACACGCGAACTTGCATGGGGATTAACTATGTTTGAGAATGACGATTTAGATTTTTATTCAGAACGAATTAAACCAGGTGATAGCACTAAATATTGGAATGATGGAAAATGGGCGCCATTAGAAATCAGGAAAGAAATTATAAAAGTTAAAGGTGAAGAGGATTTTGCATTTACTGTAAGAGTAAGTCGTCATGGGCCATTTATGCAAGATGTAATGCCTGAATGGAAAGCAATTAGTGACAATTGCATTGCTGCTTCTTGGACTCATTTAAAATTCCCTAATAACCTTTTGCAGGTTACCTACAGTTTAAATCATTCACATAATTTTGAAGAATCTAGATCAGCCGCTGCTCAGTTAATTTCTCCTGGATTAAATTTAATTTATGGCGACTCAATTGGAAATATTGCTTGGTGGGCTTCTGGGAAATTAGTAAAACGAAATCCAAAAATGGATCCAGTAATACTTCAAGATGGAACAAACAATAAAAATGATCCTCAAGGCTATTATGATTTTAAAGATAATCCTAAATCCGAAAATCCTCCTGGTGGATTTGTTTTTTCAGCCAATAATCAACCAGACAGTATGCAAGGTGGAATATTCTATCCTGGATATTATGTTCCCGAAGATCGTGCAAAAAGAATCGGTACTCTTTTAAGTGAAAAATCCAAATACTCTTTAGACGATATGGAGAAAATGAATACGGATGTAATGTCGCCAATAGCACCATTAATTGCTTCAACAATAATAAATTCAATTAGTGCCAAGGTTTTAAATCAATCAACATTAAATAATGATGTTGCGAAACGACTATTAAGTTGGAATGGTGATCATCAGTTAAAAGATGTTGGTCCAACAATTTATTATAAATTAATTTATAATGTACTCCAAGCTGCCATGGAGGATGAACTCGGAGCTGCTAATTTAAAAGTTTTTTTAGGAACTCATGTGATGAAAAATTCTTTGTTGCCATTAATGAAAAACGATAGTTCAATTTGGTGGGACAACATAAGTACAAAAAACATAGTAGAAACTCGAACATCCATATTTGATAAAGCTTTTAATTTAACTGTTCAACAATTGAAAGACCAGTTAGGAAACAATCTAAATACGTGGGAATGGGGGAGAGTGCATTTGATCGAACACGTACATCCTATTGGAATGAAAAAACCATTTAATTACTTTTTCAATGTTGGGCCGTTTCCTGTTCCCGGTGGACAAGAGGTAATAAATCAAATAGCGTTTGATTATAATGGTGAAGGAATTTATAAAGCTAAATATGGACCGGCGATGCGGTTAGTGTTAGATTTTTCTGATATAGAAAACTCAAAGAGTGTATTACCAACGGGTCAATCTGGAAATGTAATGAGTCCTTATTATTATGATCAAGCAAATATGTATAATTGTGGAAAATCACGTAAACAAAAAATGAACGTGATAGAAATAGAAAAAAATAAATCAGGCAGAATATTGTTGCAACCTTTGTCAAACACTAAATAAATAAAAAATTATCGATTCAGCTGATAATTAATGAACGTAAAGGTTTATGATTTTTTCGGATAGTATTCTTGCAATTTTTTCATTTGATTCGAACGTCCATCCTCCTATGTGTGGAGATAAAATTACTTTATTCGAACGTATTAAATATTGAAATGGTTCAGGTAATTTTGAAGAATTTAAATGTTCAAACGAAGTGTTTTCATATTCCAATACATCTAATGCTGCTCCCGTTACTTGATTTGTTTCAATGGCCTCAACAAGTGATTTAGTATTAAGAATTTTTCCTCTTGCAGTATTAATTAGCCAGATGGGTTTACTAAAAGAATTAAGGAAAGTGGAATCAACCATAAATTGTGTTTCATGTGTTAGTGGTACATGTAAACTTATTACATCACTTTTTAATTTTATTTCATCTAATTCAACTTGATTAACATATGGGAATTTATTTTTATCAATAGTAATGTATTTATCATAAGCAAGGATATTAACTTCAAAACCCTGAAGTTTTTTAGCGAATGAACTACCCATATTGCCAAATCCTATTATGCCAATTGTTTTTCCTTGTAATTCAAAGCCTCTATTTTCTTCACGTTTCCAAAGTCCTTTTCTAACTTCTGCATCTGCCTTAAGAAGATTATTCATTAATGATAATAGCATTCCTATAGCATGTTCTCCAACTGCATCACGGTTTCCTTCTGGAGCATTTAAGCAAGTGATGTTTAATTCTTCAGCAGTGATGGTGTCAATGTTTTCCATGCCCGCACCAGCTCTTGCAATAAAATTTATATGAGATATTTTTTGTAAGAATTCTCTATTAAGTTTTAAACGACTTCTAATAGCAATGCCAATACAATCTTTAACTTTTACTATTACCTCTTCTTCAGTTAACTCTTCGCCAGCAAAGCATTCAAAGCCATTTGCATTTAAAATATCCGTAAAGGAAAAATGCATGGTATCAATTAAAAGAATCTTTTTTGACATTATCTTTTTTTAAAGCAATGTTCCTCTCAAAATAAGCGCAGCAAAGCTGAAATAAATTACTAAACCAGTAACATCAACAAGAGTTGCAATAAATGGTGCAGATGAAGTAGCTGGATCGAAACCTAATCTCTTTAATAACATCGGCATCATCGAGCCCATCACTGATCCCCATAAAACAACTCCACAAACTGATAGTCCTATTGTAAGTCCGATTAACATCCAATGTGGGCCATAAATATCTGTGAATAAAGTCCAGGTTGTTACTCGTGCAAATCCAATTATTCCAAGTATGATTCCTAAAAGTAATCCGGTTAAAATTTCCCTCCGCATAATGCGCCACCAATCACCAATTGTAACTTCTCCTAATGCGAGTGCACGAATTATTAAAGTTGATGCTTGTGATCCACTATTGCCACCACTCGAAACAATTAAGGGGATAAACAATGCGAGTACTACTGCTTTATCAATTTCATGTTCAAAAAACGACATTGCAGTTGCGGTAAACATTTCACTAACAAAAAGTATTATTAACCAAGGAGCACGTTTGCTAATCATACGAAGAAGCGATACATCCATGTATGGTTCATCTAAGGCTTCAACCGCTCCAATCTTTTGAATGTCTTCAGTTGTTTCTTCTTCTGCAAGTTGAAGAATATCGTCAATGGTAATTATTCCTAATAACAATCCTCCTGCATTCGTAACAGGCATAGCAACACGATTGCTTTTTGAAAATGCTTCAACAGCCACTTCCTCATCATCCGTAACTAATAATGAAAGATATTTTCCGTCAAGTAATTCTTTTATAAAAACATCATCTTGAGCTAATAAAATATCGCCAAGTCGAATATCATCAACTAAGTATCCTTTTTCATCGATGATATAAACAACATCTAAAGTTTCAGATTTTTCGCCAAAATTTCTAATGTATTCTATAATCTGGCCAACTGTCCATTCCTTATTAACAGCAATATAATCAGGCGTCATTAAACGACCAATCGAGTCTTCAGGATATCCTAAAAGAGATAACGCAACTCGACGTTCCTTGGGAGTTAGTAGTTTTAATAATTTATTTAGTTGTTCTTTTTCTAACTTTTCAAGGAAGGCAGTTCGATTATCCGCCGACATATCATTTAAGATCAACTGTACTTGTCTGCTTCTTAACTCTTCTAGAAGATCAACTTGCATGTTGAAATCTAATTCCTCAAAAGTTTGAAAAGATTGATCGCGATCAATAACATTAAAAACTAAAGCCTGATCAATTGGATTTAGATCTTCGCATAGCTCCGCTAACTCAAGAGGTAACCAGTTTTCTAGTTTCTTTTCAAGTGTCTCCTTATCACGAGCTTCGATAAGTTCAAAAATGGCCGGTTTTTCTTGTTCCAGCTCCATAAGTTGAGAATGATTAGATAATTGTAATAAGGATGAGCTAAATGATGAATTGCAATTCTATTTTGGCATTGCAAGAATCTTGGCGAATTTACATAATCGGAAAGTTAAAACTATTCCTTCTGAAAAAGATAAATCCGGCCCTTGAGAGACCGGATCAAAGAAGTATTTAAGAAATGGAATTATGCTGGTCGGCTAGTACTTTTAACAACCTGTTGACCATATGCCGGACATTTTTCTCTTGACTTACAAGAGGTGAAAGAGGCAGAAATAATGATTCCAGCCAAGAAGATAATTAGATATTTACGCATTTGTTTTTTGCAATTGAATGATTCCCCAAAATAAAGCATTTTTATTATAGGTTTTGGGCAAGATCCTAAAAATTCTTGCACATAGTTAAGTTAACTACTAAACCGTTGTTTTTATTGTTGAAATATGTAGTAAAACCTTAAAATAAGCCATTTTGAATTGAATCCTCAATAATATTAATAGGAACCCCTTTTCATCTAATTCTTATTTTTGATTGAAATGGAGAGACCACAAACTATGACATCTTTAATAATGACTTTTGATTTGAATTCTCAAACTTCTGATTATCAAACATTACAGTTTTTGAATCATTTAACTGATAACCAGTTTTAACATAATTTGCGAAACAACATTTCTAATAATTAAATCGTTTTTATGAAAACATATTGAGAAATAGTTGATTTTAAAAGCTATTAGTAACTTGTAGTTTTAATAATAGTAGAGTTGTAAATAATCATCCAAATTTGCAGTTCAATCTTTTCAACATATAACCAATGGAATTAGAAATTGAATCATCATGGAGTGCTCATTTGAAAACTGAATTTAAAAAGGAATATTTCCTTAGGTTACTTCATTTTTTAGAACAAGAAAAGCAAAAAGGAATACAGATTTTTCCTTCCAGTGATAAATTATTTGCAGCATTTAATTACACGTCCTTTGATGATGTAAAAATTGTTATTCTTGGTCAAGATCCTTATCATGGCGATGGTCAAGCAAATGGATTGTCGTTTTCTGTAAACCCAGGAATCCGTAAACCGCCATCATTACTAAATATTTTTAAAGAATTAAATCGTGATTTGGGAGTTGAAATTCCAGTAAATGGGAATTTGGAATCATGGGCGAAGCAAGGTGTTTTATTGTTAAATGCAACCCTTACCGTAAATGCTAACCAGCCAGGCTCTCATCAAAAAAAAGGGTGGGAACAATTTACAGATACTGTAATTAGCGAACTTTCACTAAATTCAAATAAATTAGTGTTTCTTTTGTGGGGAAAGTATGCTCAAGCTAAAAAAGTATTAATCGATTCGAATAAGCATTTTATATTAGAAGCGGCACATCCATCTCCGCTAGCTAGAACAGGGTTTGCAGGTTGTAAACATTTTTCGAAGGCAAATGATTTTCTAATTTCAATTGGCAAAGCGCCTATTGATTGGGGAAAGGAATTATTTTAATTGGTAATTTCTATTTAATTTCAACGCAATGTTTAACGCAATATATTTTAAATTTTCTTGGCAAAAGCTGATAGTAATTTTATTGATTTTTATTTCTACTAATATAAATGCACAATTTATTATTCAGTATAATTCGGTTAAGGAATCTGATAAATCTTTTGTTCACGACCTTGAAACTAAATTACAAAAAAACATTCCAGCATTTAACGAAGCGAATATTCAACAACAAATTTATTCTTCTATTTCATTGCTTTTTGAGGATGGATATTTGGCTGCCAATGTTGATAGTGTAGTAAAAATTGATAGCACAGTTCAAGTTTGGTGGTTCATCGGAAATCGTTATAAGTTCGCAAAAATCCGCACCAAAAAGGAGGATGAAGCGATATTGTCAGATGCAGGTGTACGAGATAGATTATATCGAAATAAACCATTTTCTCCCTCAAGATTTGCTCGATTAACAAGTTCTTTATTAAAATGGTCAGCAAATAATGGTTATCCTTTCGCTCTTATAAAGATGGAGGATGTTAAAATAATAAATGATGTTATTGATGGTGAATTATTAATCGACAATGGCCCATTTATTTTAATTGATTCAGCGGAAGTAAAAGGAAATGTAAAAATTTCTAATGCTTATTTATTTAATTATTTATCATTAAAGCCAGGTGAACCTTATAATGAATCTTTAATCAATCGTATTTCTTCACGACTTAAAGAATTACCTTTTGTAACGGAGGCTCGCCCTTTCGAAATAGAGTTTCATCCTGGCTTAGCCAAACCTGTTTTTTTTCTTCAACAAAAAAAGGCAAGTCAGTTTAATGGAATTTTAGGTATACAACCTGATAATGGACAAAGCGGTAAAACGTATATTACAGGTGATGTTCAATTGCGATTACATAATGCTTTTGGCAGAGCTGAATTGTTAGACTTTAAATGGACTAATCCACAACCCAGAACACAGGATTTGAAGATTAAATTTAATTATCCATTCTTATTTAATACTCCTTTGGGTTTAGATTTAGATCTGTCGTTGTATAAAAAAGATTCTATTTATTTAGAATTTAATAGGCAGGTAGGAGCTCGATATTATCTTAGTGGAAATAATTCGTTTAAAGTTTTTGTTGCACGAAAAACTAGTAATTTAATTTCAACAAAAGGTTATACGAATATAACTACACTACCATCTTTTGCAGATGTTGCTGTAAATATATATGGACTAGGATTTCAATTTGAAAGATTGGATTATAGATTGAACCCAAGGAAAGGATATTCAATTGATTTTTCAGCAGGAGCAGGTATCCGAAAGATTTCTAAAAACAGTAAAATTAATGATGCAGTTTATGATAGTGTTGATTTAAAAACTACACAATACAAAGGGGAATTCAATGGCGATATTTATTTCCCAATTGCGGCTCGAAGTGTTTTGAATATAGGAACTACTGCAGCCTATTTAGAAAGTCCAACAATTTTTGAAAACGAATTATTTCGTTTTGGTGGATTAAGATCATTACGTGGATTTGATGAACTATCTATTCTTGCATCACGTTTTATAATGGGAAAAGCAGAGTACCGTTTTATCTTAGAACAAAATTCGTATTTGCTCCTCTTTTTTAACCAAGCATATTATGAACGAACTGGAAGTTCTATTGTAATAAAGGATACTCCTTATGGTTTTGGTGCAGGTTTAACCTTTGAAACTAAATTAGGAATATTTTCTTTCACCTACGCATTGGGAAGCCAACAAGATAATCCTATAATTTTTCGATCCGCTAAAATACACTTCGGTTTAATTAATTATTTTTAATTAACGTTTAATAAATTTACTCATATAGGTTTTATCATTGTGAATCAAAGTAATAATATAAAGACCAGTTTCAAAGTCCTTCACATTAATTCTTGAATTTCTATTGTTTGTGTTTTGAACTAAAATTAATCGGCCACTAATATCTGTTATTTTAACAAGATAATTTGTATTAAGATTTTCTAATTCAATATTAATAAAATCACATGTTGGATTCGGAAACACTTTTAATTGTTGGGCTGAAGGCTTTTCGAATACTCCTACATTTGTGCAGTTTACAGTAGAGGAAAGTATATAGTTTACTCCAGTTAATGCAACATTTGTTGTAGTAATATTAATGCTACTACTATTCGCTCCAACGCTATCAATTGTTGTTAAAATTTGTGGTGTAAGTCCAATATTAGTACGGCCACAAATTGCCAATTGGGAACCATTGTTTTTTATTATCTGAGCTTGTCCATCTGGAGCTCCATAACCAAATGTTGAACCACATTGAACTAAAGAATTTTGATCGATACAAGATCCTAAACATCTTGATCCATTTATTTCATCACCATATATTGCAGACCATATAACTGATCCTGTCAACTCGTCAATTTCAAACCCTAGGTTTTGCTCAACTGTATCAGTAGAAGAATTTATATATGAATAGTATCCTGATAAAGTATAGGTTGATGAAAGTTGGTTATAAAAGATATCATATGCTCTATCGTTGAATGGCCCGCCATAATATTTTGTGTTAACAGAATTCCCATTCGCATTGTTTAAAGTCATCACAACAACGTCAGTACCTCCATTAGTTCCACTTGACGTAGTTCCAGTTATGGCAATCAAATTACTTGATGTGTTTTCTGCTGATCTATTTAAAAAGTCAATGCCTTGTGTTCCTGTTCTTTTTGCCCATGTCACATTTAAATTACCATCTGTTTTTACAACAAAACCATCAAAATTTAAAGAGGTTTGTCGAGTTGTGCTACCAGCGAAAACAAATCCTCCATCACTAGTTGGTAAAACCGAATTAAAATAATTAATCGGATTTTGTGAAAATACTTTTGAATTTTGAATTACTCCTAAATTATTAGTCGTAAAGGCAATCCCAGATTGAATCGTTGTGCCATACGAAGAAGTTAATCCAGATACAACTATGGTTCCATTGGAAAGAACTCGCATATCGTTTCCTTCGTCATAATCTAATCCACCATAAATTTTAGACCATTTAACAATTCCATTACTATCAGTACTGATTAAAAGTATGTCATCATAAAGTTGTCCTGGACTATAACTATAGGTATAGCCCATTAGTAAAAATCCTCCTAAAGGATTTTCTGCAACCGTTATACCGAAGTCATCGCTTAGGGCTCCATATGTTTTACTCCATAAAAGATTTCCTTCATTATCTAACCTTGAAAGGAGTAAGTCAGAAGTTCCAGCTCCTGAACTTGATGTAGTACCTAGCGCTAAGTATCCACCGCTATTTATTTTAACTATAGAGTTATATTCCTCATAATTGGTGTCATTAAAAACGCTGTTAAAATAAGTTTGGCTATTTACATTTAAAGATAAAAGTGCCAGAAACAGAAGTGGAAAGATTTTTTTCATTTAGTTAAGATGTATTCACAAATGTAAAAAACCAAATGGATTAATAAAAAGAATAAGTATTTCGAATTTATTTTTAAACCCAACATATTTAAAATGAATCTATTGGGTAGTCAATTCATCTTCTATTTCTCAATCATTAACATTTTAAAAGTGCCATTCAATAATTGTAAATAGTATACTAGAAAGTCGACTTAAATGGTGCAAATCAAAGAATTACCTCTTATACTCCGATCTTAAACCTTATCTTTGCCTCGTGGAAAAGCATAAATCAGGCTTCGTTAACATTATTGGCAAACCCAATGTAGGCAAGAGTACGCTCATGAATGCAATGTTGGGTCAGGATTTGTCGATTGTTACTGCAAAAGCTCAAACAACTCGTCATCGAATAAAGGGGATCATTAATTCCGATTCTTATCAGGTAGTTTTATCGGATACCCCTGGGATTATTAAACCTGCTTACAAGTTGCAGGAACGCATGTTAGATGTTGTTAATGAGACACTTACGGATGCGGATATTGTAATTTATGTTACAGAAATCAAAGATCGTAAAATTGAAGATGATTTAAAAGAAAAGATAAAATGCTTGTTGGTACCTTTTTTCGTGGTTATCAATAAAGTGGATGAATCAAATCAAGAAATAGTTGAATCTGCTGTTGAATTTTGGAAAAATGAATTGAATCCGATGGCAATTATTCCTATTTCTGCCCTTCATAATTTCAATTTAGATTCCTTATTAAATCGTATTGTTGAAGTTTTGCCAGAAGGACCAGCCTATTTTGATAAAGATGATGATATCAGTGATCGAAGCATTCGGTTTTTTGTAGCGGAAATGATTCGTGAACAAATATTAAAACAATACCAAAAGGAGATTCCTTATTCCGTTGAAGTTACCATTCCATCTTATAAAGAAAGTGAAACTATTGATAGAATTACAGCTATAGTTTATTGTGCGCGTGAGTCTCAAAAAGCAATTTTATTAGGCCATCAAGGAAAGGCAATAAAAAAGTTAGGTACTGAAGCTAGAAAAAAAATTGAATTGTTTGTTGGTAAACAAGTTCACATAGATCTTACTATTAAAGTTCTTGATGATTGGCGCAATAATGAGAAAATGTTAAAAGGATTCGGTTACGAATAAGTTGTCTCAAAATTAAATTTTTTTAGAAAAAACACGATTACACCTTTCGGGAGAAAGAAAATTATATAAAATTATTATGGCAAATATTGTTGCAATTGTAGGTCGACCAAATGTTGGGAAATCCACTCTTTTTAATCGACTTACTGAATCGAGAAAAGCTATTGTTGATGAAACTTCTGGTGTTACTCGTGATCGTCATTATGGGAAAGTAGATTGGAATGGCAGAGATTTTTCTGTAATCGATACTGGTGGATATATCATGGGATCTGATGATATTTTTGAGAAGGAAATTCAACGCCAAGTTCAACTTGCTATTGATGAAGCAAACATTATAGTTTTTGTTGTTGATGTTGTTGATGGATTAAGTGATCTTGATAAGGATGTTGCAAATTTATTGAGAAAGTCAAATAAAAAAGTTTTCTTAGTTGCTAATAAAGTGGATAGTGGAAAACGCGTTTATGATATTAATGAATTTTACGCACTGGGACTTGGCGAAGTATACGGGTTATCAGCAATAAGCGGTAGTGGAACTGGTGAGTTATTAGATGATATGGTTAAGGTTTTTGATCCAGAAGATGTTGTTGATCCTGATCTCCCAAAACTTGCTATCATTGGCCAGCCAAATGTTGGAAAATCATCAATGATGAATACGCTGATAGGAGAGGAGCGGTCAATTGTTACTTCTATAGCAGGTACAACTCGTGATACTATTTATAAGCGTTATAATAGCTTTGGTTTTGATTTCTTATTAATCGATACTGCAGGATTACGTCGTAAAAAGAATGTAAAAGAAGATATTGAATTTTATTCAGTAATGCGTTCAATAAATGCAATTGAATCATCAGATGTTTGTATGTTAATGATAGACGCAACAAATGGTTTAACTGCTCAGGATTTAAATATTTTACATTTATGCGAACATAATAGAAAAGGTGTTGTAATTGTTGTTAATAAATGGGATCTTGTTGAGAAGGATACCAATTCAACTAAAAAATATGAAGAAAAAATTCGTGAAAAAATAGCACCATTTGTAGACATTCCAATTGTTTTTACTTCATTAACCACTAAGCAAAGAGTACATAAAGCACTTGAAACAGCTCTTCAAGTTTTTCAAAATAAAACAAAAAAAATTCAAACCTCTAAGTTGAATAATATTTTATTACCATATGTTCAAAATTACCCGCCACCAATGCTCAAAGGGAAATCGGTAACTATAAAGTACATCACTCAGCTTCCTGGTAGCGTTCCTACTTTTGTTTTCTTTTGTAATCATCCGCAATATATTGCTGAAGCATATAAGCGTTTCTTAGAAAATAAATTGCGTGAAAATTTTGACTTTTCGGGTGTTCCAATTACAATTTATTTTAGAAATAAAGATAAATCTCCCAAGGAGGATTAATTTTTACATTCAATTTAAAATGTAGAAAAACATTGTTTTGCCTTCAATACAATTTTATTGTAATGCTTTTTTATTGAATAACACATATCCTAAATGAAACATTAAAGCAATTGGTTTGTCTCGTTTGTAATAGTAATTTAATGAAAAGCTAATCGGACCAATCGGGCTATAATAAACTGGATTTATGGTGCCAACAAGATATCTTTTATCAAATTCTTTTCCATACTTAGGTTTGAAATCATCACCTAAAAGGATCTCTCTATAAGGTTGAAACATATATGCTTCTAAGCGAATATCCAGATTAGAATTGATTGATACAATATTCTTAATTCCTGCTCCGGCAAATGTATGGGCATGAAAAAATTCTAAGAATTGAGTTTGCATATCTTGCAACGGTTGAAAGGATGGAGCTTCAGAGACTGATGAAATATAGGTGTTAAAAAAGTCTTGATCACTAATAGTTATTTCTGAATAAAATCCAAGTTTGTACCTTCCAGATCTCGCGAAATAATTATCATATTTCATGAAAAAAGAATACCATTCATGAATTTGATCTGGTGCATTTCGTAATATTCCTTTATTCCCTGGTTGTGTTTTTTCTTTCCCTTCAACATATCGTATGCTAGACTCAAAATAGGTTCCTTCATTAGCATATAATTTCCGGTTTAAAGTGCTTCTTTCAAATTTTATTTGAGCAGTTAATCCTTCAAAACTTGTTTGATCAGTTGTGTCAGATTCACTAAAGTTTCTGGTTAAATAATATCTATCTTTTAATTTAAACCAATTTCCTCCAGCTACTAGTTTGCCTTTATTTCTTATTGCAATGCCAGATGTTAATCCATAGCTACGATCGTATTGAACAAGGAACGAAGGTTTAACATCTTGCGAAAATGCATTGCTACTTTTATAATAGTCCCATTGATTAACAGTTGCTATTGGCTCTAAATAGATAGGAAAACTTCCTGGGAAGTCTAATCGAAATCGAGCTTGACCGGAATTGTAAAATTTTCCAAAGTAAATGTTCGCATTTATTCGCAAACTTTTTTTACCCCAAATATTATGTTGAATTCCAATAAAGCCAGTGTTTGTTGGTCGTGATGAAACATTCCCTCCAACATCAAGAAACAGTCCCTTGTTTTTTTTAACATCAAGATGTAAATCATAATTGCCAGTTTCTGTATTTAAAATTAATCTTGGAAATAAATATCGTTGATTATCATCCGCTACTAATTTGAACCAATTTTTTTTAAGCTGACTCAAGTTCATGCATTGATTTTTAGGGTTCAATATTTTTTGAACGTAAAGACTTTGCCTATCATTTATTCCATAAACATAAATTTTATCAATTGTAATATTGAAATTTGAACTTTGTAATTTATGTCGATTAATTTTTAATGTGAAAGGATCGCTTTGCCTCTTTATTGAACTTTTAATAGCAGGCATATTCCTTATTGTTTCTTGATATCCACTATCGATCGCATTGCGTATGTTTTCAGCATCAAATGATAATGAGCCTATGGTTTTTATATTTGGTTCAATTAAAAAGTCCTGAGACCTTGTAACACTATAATTTGTTGTATGAGTTATCATTGTTTTTAACTGACTTAAAAAATTACCTTCACTAGGCATTTCAGGTAATCCTGAAGAACTTACTCCAATTATTATGTCAGGATTGAATTCTTTTAACATAATGTCGATTGGAAAGTTGTTATAAATCCCTCCATCATATAAAATATTGTCTCCAATTAATATTGGCGCATAATAAAAGGGAAAAGCCATGGATGCGCGAACTGCTAAAGCAAGGTCACCTTTACTAAAAATAATTGGCTTCTTTGCTGTAATGTCAGCTGCAACACATCGAAAAGGCACCAATAAGCTATCAAAATTATAATTTGCTTCTGCAATGGGAGAAGCCATGTTTTCCATCAAGCCATAATCTATTTCAGCTGGATTCACTACATTACTTGGTAATTGTGTTCTAAAAATGGAATCTATTATTAACTTAATAGAGATCCAACTAGCATCATTTGGATTTGTCTTAAAATAAAACAGGTTATCATCACTAAATTTTCCACTAACTGTTTTTACGAAATTTGTTGATGTTACCATTTGTTCAATTTGCGATGGCGTTAATCCAACAGCATATAAACTTCCAACTAAAGCTCCAGCTGATGTACCAGTAATATAATCTATTGGAATATTATTTTCTTCAAGTGCCTTTAGTACGCCAATGTGCGCTAATCCTCTAACACCACCTCCGCTAAAAACAACTCCAACACTTTGTGCATTCATTACTCCAGTAATAGAGTAACAAACCAAAAGAAAAAGTAAAGTAACTTTATTAATCATAGTGTTCGATACAAAAATAGGTCATGCAATCCAAATTTCAATCTTTTATTGAAGTTAGCAGTGTTTGAAAGTACTTAGGAGCCATTTTTAACCGTGAACCATACCATGAAAAGTATTCCCCATCTACTAAAATAATTCTTTTGTCAGGAAATAGGTGCTCCATTTCTTTTTTGTGAGTTAAATTAAATGGAAATGGCTCAGAGGAGAGAAAAATCAAATCGATGTTTTTTTCAGATAGCTCGTTTTTAGTAATTTCAGGATAACGGCTATGGTTGTTAAAAACAGGTTCTAAGGAACATCGACTTAACATATCAGCAATGAAAGTATCGGCTCCAATACTAATATAAGGTTTTTGCCAAATTAAATAAGCTACTTTGTTATTAAGAATTGGGTTAATCGTGATGTACTCAAAAAGCTCATTAAACTGAATAGTAATAGTTGATATTATTTCTTGAGCTTTAGAAGTTGTTTTTGTTATTAACCCAATTTCATGAATCATTGATTTAGCATTTTCAAGATTTTTAATATCACTAATCCAAACAGGAAAATCATTCATTAAAGTTGTTAATCCATCTTCAACATTTTCTTCTTTATTGGCTATTATAAGGTCAGGTTTTAATGAATAAATTTTATCCAAGTTAAAGTCTTTAGTTCCTCCAACACGTTGTTTAGTATTAAACCAAATTTGGGGATGGATACAAAATTTGGTGATGCCAATTACACGATCACCTAAACCTAATTCATACAATAATTCGGTTTGTGATGGTACTAACGAAATTATTCTCTGTGGATTTTCAGAAACTTCTATTTTTCTTTTTAGCTGGTCAATGAAAAAAGCCATGATTGTTTATTGTTTATTGATGTAATGAATAAATTATTAAAATTTTTAAGCTAAAAATTCTGACGATTAATAGTTAAAAATATTCTAAAAAATTGACATAAAAAAACCCGGAAAATAACCGGGTTTT